>RFHT01000525.1 GCA_003696835.1 Bacteroidota bacterium | reverse complement strand
GTAGACATAGTTTGAAAGTTTAGTGCCTTACAAATTTGTCTACTCCTGATTTTTTTTCAAAAACTAAACATTACTTTTTTCCCCGTTGAAGGTATAAAAAGCAGCTATTTCTAATCACAGGCAGTTATTTTTCCCTGCCTTCCCTGAATTTCCTCAATCCCTCTTCCAAATAAGTGCGGAAGGTTTCCACATCCAGGGTATAACCCAGAGAAGGCAGAAGCTGCCGGTTGTTGTAATCCAGTATGATGTATTCGGGCTGGGTGTTGGAGCGGTAGGTATCCACCTGGTACTTCAGCCACTTGTCGCCCACGGTTCGCAGCTTTTTACCATCGGGGGTAATTTCCACCTTTTCCAGGGGGGTAGAATCATCGGTATAAAGAGAAACCAGTACGTAGTCTTCTGTCAGATATTTCTTCACTACGGGATCGGGCCAGACGTTGAGCTCCACATGGCGGCAATTCTTACAGGAGTGGCCGGTAAAGTCGAGAAAGACGGGCTTGTTGTGTTTGCGGGCATACTCCAGTCCCTGCTGCAGGTCGTAGAAAGCGCAAAATCCTCTGGGGGTTTCGTCATTGAGCTCGGCGTAGAGCTTGCCGGGGTAGTTGCAGATGTCTTCTCCGCTGAGCTGAGCCGTAGCCTGTCCACCAGCCGGTATTTGGCCTTCAATGAGCAGCACGCCCATGTCATTGTTGGGTTTGGGCAGAAAACCCGCCAGCATTTTGAGGGGAGCCCCCCACAGACCAGGGAAGAGGTAAAGGGCAAACCACAGGCTGCAGATAGCTGCCATGAGCCTGGGCACAGAAAGCCGCTCCACGGGACTGTCGTGTGGCAGTTGTATTTTGCCCAGTAGATATAGCCCCAGCACTGCGAAAATCACGATTTCAGCTGCCAGCAGTATTTCGCGGTCGAGCAGGCCCAGGTGCCAGATGAGGTCGGCCTGGCTGAGGTAGGTCAGGGCAAAGGCGATTTCGAGAAAACCCAGGGTTACCTTTACCACATTCATCCAGCCACCAGAGCGGGGGATGGCATTGAGCATACTGGGAAAGATGGCCAGCAATACGAAAGGCAAGGCCAGGGCCGTAGAGAAGGCCAGCATAGCCAGTATGGGACCAACAAATACACCATCGTTAAACACATCGGCCAGGGCAATGCTCACAATGGGGCCGGTACAGGAAAAGGACACCACAGCCAGGGTAACGGCCATGAAAAAGATGCCCAGCAGCCCGCCCTGGCTGCCCTTTTGTCCCAGGGCCGTACTCCAGGAGGAAGGCAGGGTGAGCTCAAACCACCCCAGAAAAGACAAGCCAAACACAAAAAGCAGCAGGAAGAAGAACACGTTCATCCAGGGGTCGTTGGCAATTTCCTGCAACACAGTGGGGCCCATCACGGCGGTGAGGATGATGACCGGTACGGTGTAAATAAACACAATGCTGAGCCCATAAATGAGGGCGTTGCGTATGCCGGCCGCACGGGTGCCACTTTGCTTGGTAAAATAACTCACCGTGAGGGGAATCATGGGAAATACACAGGGCGTAAGCAGGGCAGCCAGCCCCCAGGCAAAGCTTTTGAGGATGATTTCCCACAGGCTCATTTTGGCCTTGGCCAGCACCTGGCCGGAGGCCAGGCTGGCGGTGTGGCCATAGCTCACCTCTTCTTTGGCGGGAATACAAGCCGACTCGTTGCACACCTGGTAGTCCAGGTAGCCCACTATGGCCGGATCTGGCTCCGTTAACACTAACTTTTGGGTAAAGGTAACCTCACCGGTAAAGTATTGTATATCGGTTTCAAAAACCTCGTCGTATTTCTGTTTGCGCTCACCAGCTTCGGTCAGTTCCCCCAGCAGTGTTACCCCCCTGCTTTCGGGATCGAGCTGGAAGGAAGTGGGGATATTGGCGGGGTCTTTGGGTGGAATGGCGGAATACACATAATAGCCGGGCTCTATGCTGGCCTCAAAAATGAGGCTGAGGGTATCACCAGCTTTCCAGGGGCCTTCAGGCAGCAGTTTTTTCTCAAATTGCACCGGCTCAAGGACTCCATCGCTGCCATTGCCTGCATCTTGGGCGGGCAGGCCCTCTGTGGCAGTGGTGGTCTCAGCAGTTGTTTGGCCGGAACCGGAGGGGGTAGCAGCTCCATTCTGGGGGGCATCCACTTTGGCAGCGGGCTGAACTTCAGCTACCTTTTTTTTTTCTTTTGCTTTTAGGTCAAATGCAAACTCATAGGTGCCCGGCACACAGCGGCTGTCGTCGCACACCTGGTAGCGCAGGTAGCCCTTAAGGGTGCCCTGTGTGGCCGTAACCCTGGCTTTGTGGTAAAAGGTAACTTCCTGCTCGAAATAGGTGATGGTCGCCTCAAAAATGGAGTCGTACTTGGTTTTGGCCTTGCCTTTTTCTTCCAGCCTGCCCAGCAGCTCCAGGCCCACCGGCTCTTCGTCCAGGCCAAACTCTGTGCCCAGGCTGGGCCAGTCTTCGGGCGGGAAAGCCGAGTAAATGGTAAAGCCGGGATCTACCTTCGCCTTAAAACTAAAGGTAATTTCGTCTCCTACCTGTACCTCCTTGGGGGTATAATCTGCCTCCCAGGACACCGCTTCGATAAACTGCGCAAAGCCCGGCAGGGCAGCACCCAGCAGGGTCAAACTCAGGAAAAGGGATTTTGCTATTTTTTTCATATTACCGTTTACCATTTCTGCCAGAAAAAAACTGAATGCCCTGGTACAGGCCCATGCAGTAAATGTTGAAATTGCCCGCAATATGGGCTGTGCAGGCGTGTGGATTTGCAGGCTTCCCGACATTTAGACCGCCTCACATTGCCCTAGCATACGTTTTTCTTTAGCCGCCGTTTCATGCCTGCTGCTAAAATGCAGGCAGGTGCATGCCTGCCTGGCTGTACACCAGCGTCTCCCCCACTTCTGAGGGTTGGTACTTGCCCAGCAAGCTGGGAAAGCGCTGCTGCAAAAATGTGAAATTTTTGTGAGGATCGATAATGTATTGGGCAGGGAAGTGGCTAAACTGCCTGAATATTTCGCTTTCGCTTTCGGCTTTGGTGCGGGCAGGATGCTGCAGCCGTTGACGGAATACGGGAAACTTGTTGTAGGCAATGCGAAAGTCGGTGTATTTATTGGCGCACTTTGCCCCCAGGCGCAGGTAGAGAGCGGGGTCGTCGTCCATGACCCACAGGGTTTTTACATTCCGCTCACGAAAGTATTGCATCAGGGGGTCTCTGGGGTTGAAATGCTGCCAGAAGCCGCCGTGCAGGCTGTGCTGCTCAGCCGAAGGCCGCAGTTGAGGCAGCTGGTGCGGAAAGACCAGCCCCCAATAGCTGGCATACATATAGAGCGGCATGAGCAGGCTCAGCACAAGCAGGGGCAGGCGCAGCCTGTAGGCCAGCGAAAACTCCAGTGCCCGGTTGGCATAAAAGACCACGGGAGGAATGAGCAGGATGAAATCCTGCAGCTCCAGCCGGTTGAGCTTGAACAGGATGGTGGCGCTTACGGCCAATAACCACAGGCTCATGGTGGATTCGAGTGAGCGTATTTTTACCACATAGCTGTAGAATTTCAGTCGAAAATGTACGTAACCCAGCAGGGCAAAAAAAATAAGGGTACTCCAGGCCAGCAGCCAGATGTACAGGCTCTGCTGCGGAAAATAGTGATACATTTCACCTGTTCCCAGCCCCAGCCGCTGCCAGTAGTACAGCAGGCCCACATCCAGGTAATCTGCCATACTCCCAGAAAAATACAGTTGCAGCCCAAATATGGCCAGCACCACCCATACGCCTCCTATGAGGGAAATCAGCTCATCGGAGCGGGGGCGTTTCAAGAAGAGATAGGTGAGGATGAGCCCTGCCAGCACAAAGATGGTTTTGTAGGCAGCCAGCAGGCAAAGCCCCATGAGCAACCCCGCCTGAAACAGCAGGCTGTAAGCCCGGGTGCGCTGCTCGTCCAGCCTGATCATGCTGTGGAAGGCAATGGTAATGGGCAGCAGGCAAAACAGTGCCGGACTGAATTCCTGTATATACCAGGGGGTGGATACCAAAAACACAAACAGGAAAGCCGGCAGCACGGTGAATCGCTTGTAGGGCTTGTATGCTACCAGCATGCCGCTGAAATACACCGCTGTGAGGTAAACGTACAAACACCCAAAAAGGCGAATAGCCGTGAGGGCGCCTTTGCCAAAAACCGAAAGAAAGAGGTAGTAAATCCACACCATGAGGGGCGGGCCGGAATACCAGGCATCGGTATAGAGGCTGCCGCCTTCCTGCAGGCGCTGGGCACACAGCATCAGCAGGGACTCCTCATGCATGTAGAAGCCCCCCACCAAAGCGGGCAGCCGCAGCAGCAAGATGAACAGCCATAAGGCAATGTGTACAGGAACGGGTATATTTAGAAAGAGACGAAGCAATGTAGTTACCGCTTTGAAATTTGTATTAGGCGAATTCTTTCCGCTTATTTGCCCTGCAAACAAGGCCTGTTGTATATATAGCCTCAAAAATACATCCAAAAGCGCAAAGACCCAACATCCGTTATGTCGCCTTCACAACTTTCCGCTTCTATACGCAAAAAGCAGTCCTTTTTGTGCGTAGGACTGGATACCGACCCACTCAAACTCCCTGCCCACCTGCTGGGCGAGGCAGACCCCGTATTTGAGTTTAACCGCCAAATTGTAGCAGCCACTGCGCCCTACTCCGTAGCCTACAAGCTCAACATTGCCTTTTACGAGGCCCAGGGCAGCAAAGGCTGGGACAGCCTGGCCAGGACGCTGGAGATCATCCCGGAGGGTATGATGGTCATTGCCGACGCCAAGCGCGGCGACATTGGCAATACCTCCCGCCTCTATGCACGCACTTTTTTTGAAACCTACAACTTTGACGCCATTACGGTAGCACCCTATATGGGAGCCGACTCCGTGGCACCTTTTCTGGAGTTTGAAGGCAAGTGGGTCTTTTTGCTGGTACTCACTTCCAATCCCGGCTCCAGGGACTTCCAGTACATGCACGACGGGCAGGAGGCCCTGTATGAGCGGGTGATACGCACAGCAGAGAGCTGGCAGCAGCAATATCCTGCCACCCTGGCTTATGTGGCCGGCGCCACCCGCAGCGATGAACTCGCCCGCCTGCGCAGCCGCTACCCGCAGGCATGGTTCCTGGTGCCGGGGGTAGGCGCACAGGGTGGCGACCTGCATGCCGTATGCCGCAAGTTGGCCACGCCCAGGGGCGAAATCCTCATCAATTCCAGTCGGGGAATTATTTACGCAAGTCAGGGTGAAGATTTTGCTGTTCAGGCCGGGAAAATGGCAGCACAGCTGCAACTAGAAATGGCCAAACATTTTTGAGCACCAAAAACAATCTGATATAATGCACTGATTTTCATTTATTTACATCCATTTCCATTCACCCAAAATCCTATTTTGATTATAATTTCCAAAAAGAAAACTACTTATTATCTAAAATAACTGGCACGGATTTAGCTTTTCTCCCCTTGTCAACATAATGGTTTAATTTTATTTAAGTTCATCAGTAACATTCATTTTAGAAAATATGGGTACAATGAGTTCACGCTCTCTCCTTAGCAGAGAGAAAACCCAAAAGCTTTGCTATTCCCCTGATCAAAAACACACTAACTTTGGCTACCTGCTTGAATCCGTATATACCAGTAAACGTCCCACCGGGTACGACATCATCGTATGGCCTATGGGTGTTTAGGATTGCTGCAATGAGCCAAAAACACATCAGGAAGCTTGTGTTATCCCCTTTGGAGAGCATGAGCTTCCTGAATTTTTTTATTTTTTGAGCGTTCCTAGTTAGCGCGTTTGGCTACTTCTTCACACAGCAGCTTGTAGTAGGACTTTTCTTCCAGTTTGGACTTGAGGTACACCTCGTAAAGGATGATCTGGTTGTCGCCGATTTCGGAGGCGGGAAAATCTGACACAAAATTGCGATAGGCAGCTTTGAGGAATACCTTTCGGCCCTCCATGGCAGCGCTGTTGAGGCGCATGAGAATTTCGAGAAATTTTTTGGGTTTTTGGTAGAAGTCGTCCTTGAGCAGGGAGCGGAAGCTTTTCTTGATGGCTTTGAAGCATTGCTCGGCATACTGGTAGTTGCCAGCCTCGAAGCTGTTGACCACCTCAAATATTTTGATGTAGAGGCGCACTTCTTCGTCCAGGTAGGAGAAGCCTTTGTGGGCGGTAATTTTTTTCAGTACTTCGGCAGCTTTCTCAAATTCGTGCTGGCTAAAGTACTGGTCGGCCAGGCTGAGGAGCAGGTAGAGCTCATATACCTCATTCTGGAAAATTTCTTTGTGAGAGAAGGCTTCTTTGAGGGTTTGGGCGGCTTTGTCGAGCTCGCCCAGCAGCTTCAGGGTGTAGGCATTGTTGCCGTAGAAATAAAAAGCATACTCATTGAAGTTTTGCTTTTTATACATTTTAATTTCATCGCGCAGCAACATAATGTCTTCGCGAGCCTCTTTGAGACGTAGCATTTTGAGCAGGGCATTGATGCGCCACACCCGCATGGTAAGGCGTATGGGGGGGTTTTCTTTGTTGAAGAGTTTATTTTCTTCAAAATGCTCAAAGGTTTCTTTCACATACTCCACCAGCTCGTTGTAGGCCGACTTTTGTATGAGAATGGTCACCACCGTTTTGAGGATCATCACCTTGCCCGAAGGGGACTGAAAGATGTCTTTGTGCTCTTCGAGCTGGTTTTTGATGTTTTCGAGGGTGTCGATAACCGACTCGCTGCGGCGGCTGCGGGAGTAGTTACGACGGGTGAGCTGCTGGTGAACCATACCGAGCACTTCAGATATGGCCCTGAGGCTTTCGATTTTTTTGAGGTTTTCGCGCCTTCGCTCCAGCACACTTTCTATGTCCACCTCATAGTTGACGGCGAGCTTCACCATTTCATCGTAGATGACCTCAAGCACGTTGAACTGGTCCTGCTTGAGGGCCACTTTTTCGGCCTTTTTGAGGTTGTGAAAGGCCTCACGGTAAAGGCCGCGCTCCCTGAACAGAATGGCCAGCTGTATGTTGCTGAGCGATTCTATGGAGTTTTTGTAATTGAAATGGTAAAAAAGCAGGCTCTTTTCGAGGTTGCTCAGCAGCTTGTTTCGCAGGCGGTAATAGCTGTTTTTGGATTTGGCGCTGGTATTGCCGTAAAATTGCCGGATGACCTCCTCCTCATTTTCCTTGAAATCGCCTGCGCGTATAGCGTCAAACAACACCAGCAGTTTTTTTTCTTCATCGGCTTTAAAACGGTTGGAGAGGATTTTGAATCTCCGCACTTCGTCGCTGGTGAGGTTTTCTATGATGCGTTCGAGTATGTCCACTTCAGATGTTAATCAATAAATTTGTATGACGAAAATTGATATATTCTATTTGCTTATAATTTATACAAGCTAAAGTCTGGGCCTGGAATTCAAATTTAAAGCTGTAAGCAATTTTTTGCAGCCGCTAAATTTAATAAAAAACGCAAAAAAAACAATAAGATAAAAAACTATTCATGCAAACAAAGCAGCTGAATGGGGGAAAGATTCTGCCCTATTTGTACTTCAAATGGGGAGAGCGGCAGGCCGGGTGGCCGCAAAACGGGTGAATTTTGGCCAAAACGTGTTGTATCGCTCAAATAATTGGGCATCATGCCCCCTGGCAAGTGCGAAATTCGGGAATATCCACAAAATGGGAACGGCATGATGGCCGCCTGCCAGCTGTACAGACGGTCCAGCTCAGCAGGTAAGAAAAAGGAAAAATTGCTTAAAAAGGTAAGATTGTTTCGCCCAAAAATTGAGGTTTCTGTCTCCTGTCCGAACCCGCTTGCGCGCTGGCGGAGGAAGGAGGAGCGGCAGTTGGCAATAGGGAATTTGATGCGCTCCAAATTTGCGAGCCGCCAGGCGGTTTGCTGCTTATGTCATCAAAACAGCTCCCTGCCGGCCTGCATTCTACAAACAAATCATGGCTTTGAGCACCCCGTCGCGGTAGTGGGATACCAGCTCGAAGCCCTCCTGGCTTTTTTCGAAGGGGAAGCGGTGGGTTACCCAGTGGTCTATACGCACTTGCGAGTTGGCAATGAGCTCCAGGGTTTCGTCCACACACTCATTTTGCCGCCTGACATTGATGATGGTAATCTCCTTTCTTCTGAGTAGGTTGATGTCGAATTGAATGTGGTTGGTTTCGGGTATGCCAATGATGAGCAGCTTACCGCCGGGCTGCAGCAGTTCCAGTGTTTGGGCGAGGGCATCGGGTTGGCCACTGCATTCAAATACGATATCCAGCCCTTCGGGCTGTTCACGGGCGATGGCGGCCACTACATCTGTGGTGTTGGGGTTTGCCGTCCAGTCGGCGCCATTCTGGCGGGCATACTGCAGGCGAATGTCGATTTTATCGGTGGCGTACACCTTACCGGCCCCTTTGGCTTTGAGGCACACCAGTACACATTCTCCGATAGGCCCCATGCCGGTAATGCCGATGGTTTTGCCGGCTATATCTCCTGCCAACTTCACGGCGTACAGGCCAATGGCCAGGGGCTCGGACAAGGCAGCGTGTTCGCAGTTGAGCTGGCCATAGAGGGGGTACAAGCTGGTTTCGGGCATGAGTACGTACTCGGCCAGCAGGCCCTCGGCCTGCCCGGGGCAACCCCTGAAACGCAAGTGTTCGCAGGTGTGAAAGCGCCCTTTGCGGCACTGGCTACATGCGAAGCAGGGCATGGCGGGGTCAATGGCTACGGCATCGCCCACTTTGACGCGTTTTACCTGCTCCCCCACCTCTACCACCACACCGCCTCCTTCGTGCCCCACAGCAAAGGGGTACTCCACCACCTGGGTGCCAATATTGCCGTGGGTATAGTAGTGAATATCAGAGCCGCAAATTCCCACAGCTTTCATGCGGATTTTCACCTGGTGGGGGTCTGTGATACGGGGTTCGGATACCTCCAGCATTTCCATCTGGCGCAGGCCGGTAAGTTTCATCACTTTCATACCTACAAGTAAAGAAAAAAATCAGGAAGAAAGAGGGGCTGCAAACCTTTTTACTGTATGTCTTCTTTTACGTCCAGCCTGATTTCGTCTATAAACAGCCAGGTACCCTGGCTGCCGGGGTTGGGGTGCCAGTCGGGCGTATGGCCAATGTTTTGGGCTTTGACGCGTATGTAGCGTGCCTGCAGGTCCTCAAAGTTTTCACTCAGGCTGCGAATCGCAGCCCCGGGTACGGGCTCGTCGGCATCCAGGGGCATGTAAGCCACCTCGGTGTACTGCCTGCCGTTGAGCGAAACGGCAACCCTCACTTCTTCGGGCAAAAATATCCAGGCGCCCTGGTCTCTGAGGAAGTTCATAGAAATATGGCTCAGGCTCATGGGCCTGCCCAGGTCAATGACAGCCTCCAGGTCGGTATTGAGGTAGCCCTGCCAGTTGCCATCGTCGAAGTGTTTGGAGCCGGTAAGGCCGTCGAGCAGTGCCAGGGGGCCACCGGCCGAATAACGCGGGTGGTAAGGATGGACGAGCCTGATACCAAAGCCATGCGGGATATAGACAAACTTTTTGCTGGCTACCGGGCTTTTGTACATATCGTCGCGGAAGGCAATGGCTTTTACCAGGGCACTCTGCTCCTCCAGCAGTATGGGGCCGGTGTAGAGCTCCGACTGCTGGGTGGGCGTGCTGCCGTCGAGGGTGTAAAAAATCAGGGCACCGGGAGTTTCGGTGGTGATGCTGACGAGGATCATTTTGTCGCGAAAATGGGTGGGCAGGTCTTCAAACACAGGCTGAGCCACGGTTTCTTTGTAAAAGGGTTCGACAAAGGTCTGCTCAGCCAGTTTTTCTTTGCTGATCTCGGCAGAGAGCGAAAAGGGGCGGGCATCGGCAGCCTGCCCAAAGGTTTCGTTGGGGGTATTACCCATCTGAAAAATGAGGGTACCGCCGTTGAGGATGTGCTCGTGGCTGATCCAGTTTTTTTCGTAGGGGGCACCGTTGAGGAGCACGCTTTGCACGTAGGGGTTTTCTTCGCTGTTGTTGGGGGCCTCTACGACGAAGGTTTTGCCATTGGGCAAATGCACGGTGGCCTTTTTGAACAGGGGTGTCCCCAGCACATACTGGGGCTTGGCCGGACATACGGGATAAAATCCCAGTGCAGAGAAAATGTACCATGCCGACATCTGGCCGTTGTCTTCGTCTCCGCACAGGCCGTCGGGACCGGGGCCGTAGAGCTGGTCCATAATGGCCCGCACCCGCTGCTGAGTTTTCCAGGGCTGGCCGGCAAAATTGTACAGGTAGGGAACGTGATGCACGGGCTGGTTGCCGTGGGCATACTGGCCCATGCCTCCCAGCACCATTTCAGTCATTTCGTGTATTTCCCTGCCATAGGTACCCACTTCAAACTCGGGGGGAGCCTCAAACAGCTGGTCCAGTTTTTTTACAAAGGCTTCATCACCTCCCATGAGGGAGATGAGCCCTGCGGGGTCGTGCATAACCGACCAGGTATAATGCCAAGCGCTGCCTTCGGTAAAGGGCCCGCCCCACTCTATGGGGCTGAAGTTGGGGCGCCAGCGGCCGCTTTCTTCCCGCCCGCGCATGAAGCCCACCTGCGGGTCATACACCTTTTCGTAATTATAGGCCGTATGGCTGAAGTAGAGGTAGTCATTTTCCTGCCCCAGTTGTTTGGCCATTTGCCCCACGCAAAAATCGCCATAGGCATACTCCAGGGTCCGGGCTGTGGCTTCGCCCAGCTTGTCGGAAGGCACATAGCCCAGGCGGGTATAGTAGGGGTTGCCCATGCGGCCCGGGCCGCGTGGCGCCGGCGGGGAAAGGGCGTCCTTGACCATGGCCTCGTAGGCCAGCTCTGCATCAAAGTCGCGAATGCCCCTGGAATACGCCCCCGCAAAGAGGGAGGCCGTGTGGGTACCAATCATCACATTGCGGTAGCCCGGACTGGTCCATTTGGGCAGCCAATCGCCCTCCTCGTAGGTATTGATCAGGCCCCGCAGTATGGCGGCATGCTGCTCAGGAATGAGGATGCTGTAGAGGGGATATACCGCCCGGAACGTATCCCAGAAACCATTGTCCACGTACATTTCTCCCTGCTCTACCTGACCGTTGTAGGGGCTGTAGTGAATCATTTTGCCGTCTGCATCTGTTTCGTGAAAGCTGTGGGGAAACAGCATGCTACGGTACAGGGCCGTGTAAAAGGTTATGCGCTGGGCTTCTGTGGCCCCTTCAATTTCAATTCTGCCCAGCTCGCGGTCCCATACTTCCTGGGCTTGCTGCATGAGCTGGTCGAAGTCCTTGCCTTCCGTTTCGGTTTTGAGGTTGTGCTGTGCTTGTTCTATACTGATGAAGGAGGTGCCGATCTTGACTTCAATTTCTTGTTCTTTTTTGGTGCTGAACTTCACATAAGCGCCTATATCCTCTCCGTTGCGGCTTTTCTGGCCAGCTTCGGTAGCGCTGCCTTCGAAGGTGCCAAATACTTCAAATGGGGTATCGAAAGTGAGCACGAAGTAGCAGGCAAAATTGTCGGGCACGCCCCCGGAGTTGGCCGTGGTGTAGCCGCTAATACTTTGGGTTTCGGGTGAAATGCTCACCTTCGCCTGTGCGTCGCTGGCATCGAGCAAAATGAAGGCATCTTTGGATTTGGGAAAAGTAAAGCGCATGATGGCACACCGCATGGAGGGCGTCATTTCTGCTTTGATGCCGCTTTCTTCCAGCAACACGCTGTAATAATGGGGCCGGGCAATTTCCGATTCATGCGAAAAGCGGGCTGCGCGTTCTTTATCGGCTATGCGCAGGGGCGCCAACATGGGCATGAGGGTAAACTGGCCGTAGTCGCCCATCCAGGGGCTGGGCTGGTGGGTGGCCCGCAGGCCCTGCAGTTTTTCGGCCTGGTAGGTGTATATCCAGCCTTTCTCAGCCGTTTGGGGGGTCCAGGCCGTCATGCCAAAGGGCATGCTCACGCTGGGATAGGTATTGCCATTGGAAAGGGAGAAAGAAGATTCTGTGCCAATGAGGGGATTGACAAAAGAAGAAAGCTGTGTGTCGTTGGACTTACAGGCAAGTAAGAGGAAAATGATCAGGAGGTTTGGGAATTTGATGTCAGGGATATTCATGAAAATGGCGTCCTTGTATTCAGTGGCGTTTATTTATGTTATTAAAACTAGATTTTCGGGCATTTATTTAAGAACATAACGCAATGAGGGTTTCTATCATCAAAAAAACTTCAATTTTTAAATTTTTTGTATCTATTCAGCATATACCTGCTGCAAAAAAGGGGGAATACCCCAATAGTGCCTTCATGGACCATGCATACATGAAACTTTG
>RFHT01000524.1 GCA_003696835.1 Bacteroidota bacterium | reverse complement strand
GCAAATATACGGCCTATCATGAAAATATCAATATAAATTTACAAATTACTCAAAAAAACGAGCCATTTTTTTTATTTATGACAATATTATCTGCTGTGGGTTAATAAGTTTGCTAATGACCACCCGCCGCAAAGCTGGCAGTAGAAAAGGGTTATAGAAACTTGAGGATATGGCGAGGAATTCCACTGAAAGTACAAAAAAAGTGGGAACACGCACTTTTGGTGTGTCGTAAAAATGTTATTTCGCTATATAATTTTCGTGGGAAGGAAGGGCAGAAACTGCAGCTTTTCTGAGCTTATTATTTGCGGTTTTGGGTTGAAAATGAAATATCTCCCAGAAACTTATGCTCTTTCTGAGGTTGTCCCGGTTGCAAAGCACAATGAGGGTTTTTTGCTGCTCCAAATCGCGAATAAAGCAGCTGACAAAGCCCCTCCACCATCCAAAATGATATACTACCCGGGGATAGCGGGTTTTCATGCGGTAGCCAAAGCCATAGTTGTGGGTGATGAGCTCGGGGCTGCCGGGGGCAAAAGCCAACTGCTGGGTGGCAAGAGCAATGAGCTTGCCTTCGTACAGAGCCCGGTCAAAGCGGTAGAGGTCCATTACATTGCTGTAAATTCCCTTGTCGCCCAGTACGCCATCAATATAGTCGTGGCCCACGGGAAAGTATCCCTTCCAGCCCCTTTTGTATCCATGTGCCTGCAAGGGAATAGCGGGACCGCGCTGGTGTACATAGGCGATGGTATGCTTCATGCCCAGGGGCCGGAAGATGTGTTTTTCCAGAAATTCATTAAAAGGCTCACCGCTTACCTCCTCCACCACGGTAGCCAGCAGGGCATAATTGGTGTTGATGTAGTTAAACTTACTCCCAGGTGTAAACCACAGGGCAGGTTGGTGTTCGGCAAAGAGGCAAAGTACGTCCCTGTTGGACAAGGAGGTACTCTGTTGCCAGTATTGATCGGCCAGGGCCATGTAGCGGCACAGCCCGGAGCGGTGGTTGAGCAAGTGTCTGATGGTAATGTTGTCGTAGGGAAATTCGGGCAGGTAGTGGCATACGTACTCGTCAAGCTCAATTTTACCTGCCTCGTACAGCATGAGTACGGCAGTGGCCGTAAATATTTTGGATACAGATGCCAGCTGAAAATTGTGGTTGATGCTCAGGCTGTCTTTGTTGTGGTAGTGGGCATAGCCATAGGCCCCTGCGTGCAGGATCTTCCCTTTTTGGGCTAGCAGTACCGTGCCGCTAAATCCGCGGGTTTGTTGCAGCTTGCGAAAAAGCCGGTCGTACTGAGCTGAAATAACGGTTTCCTCTACCTCTCTGGCTTCATAAGCAGCTACTTTAGATAGCTGTTCTGTGTGTGGATCGGGTAGGGGAGGTGCGGGGCGTTGGCAGCAGCATAATGCCATCAGGCAAAAAAGCGCCGACAAGCTGGCGGCACGAGTCAATCCATCTGCCAGGCTGAGCAAGGGGGCCATCATAACCAAATAACTACATTATTTATTTAAAAGCCAAAAGTGGAATATGTGAAAAAATGGACATGACCCGTGTCAGCCCGCTTCCGTATAGCGAAGAAAAAGGCTCCTGCCTTTGGGTATGCAGGCAAATGAGGTCGTTCTGGTGCGCCTGCACAAAATCATTGAGGCAGTTAATGACCTCTTTTCCCCTGAGGGTAAAGAGCTGAATATGCGCATGGGAGGCTTCCATTTCGAGCATTTTTCTGTAAAATTCGCTGTTGAGTTTTTCCCAGTGGTTTTCTTCCGTTTCCAGGTGTATGCAGTCAATGGCTGCCCGAAACATAGCCGCAAAATTAAAGAGGCGTTGAACGGCACTGAATTCTTCTTTTTGAAAATCAATGACGTAAGCAATTCTATGAAAGTCGTGGTAAGTAGCATGCTCGGGCACTGCCAGTACCGGGCAGGATGCCTGACTGATGATTTCGGAGGTTACGCTGCCCATGATTTTTTCAGCCAGTGTTTTGGCTCCCAGCGTACCCATCACAATCATGTCGGGTTGTACGTTTTCTGCTATTTCGAGTATGCCGGGTGCAGCAGCAGCCTCCATCAGCTGGTGCTTTACGGGTACTTGTTTGCCCAATTCTTTTTGCACCTGTTGCTCATAAGCTTCAAAGTGCTTCATGGCTTCGGATTGCTTTTGGTGCAGCAGGGCTTCTATGAGCTCTACCGGTACAAAGGCTTCATCTACGATGGCGTGCTGGTAGGTGTGAAAGAGCAGAATTTCAGCTTCCAGCTTTTCAGCCAGGTGCAGGGCAAATACGAATGCATTTTTCGAGTTATCGGAGAAGTCGGTAGGGAAGAGGATGGTTCTCATGGATCTGGTTTCAGGATATAGGAA
This sequence comes from Bacteroidota bacterium, assembly GCA_003696835.1. Classification (GTDB taxonomy): domain Bacteria; phylum Bacteroidota; class Bacteroidia; order J057; family J057; genus J057. The sequence continues at coordinate 11,052 of RFHT01000524.1, read as the reverse complement.
TATGCAAATCGAGTATGCGAATATACATTCTATGGAGCATTGTACAATATATTTTATTTTGATTATTTTGGGGCATGATCACATTTCCTCCACAGGCTTCTCTGGCCGAGCTTCAAAAGTACATGGCATCTGTATGCCGTGAGCGGGGCTGGGACCAGACTTCTGAGCTGGAATCTTTTCTGTTGCTGATGGAAGAAGTGGGGGAGTTGGCAAAAGCCATGCGGGCGGCCCGTGCGCTGCTGATAGAAGAAGGGAAGCCTTCGGGCAAAGACCCCAAAGCTGAGCTGGAATCAGAGTTTGCCGACGTGCTGAGCTACCTGCTGGAGCTGGCCAACAAATTTGACATTGATCTGGAGGAGGCCTTCCGCAAAAAAGAACGCCGCAATGCCCAACGCAACTGGAAAAAATAGGCCGGTAAACAAACAATGACTTTGATCATTTGGCCTGCCTGCGGCTAGCGTTAAATTGAGTGCGAAATCGATGAATTACCCTAATTACCAAGCCATGAAAATTGCCAATATCCTGCTTACCCTGATGTTTGTCGCTTTTGCCGCTTTTCAGTACAACGATACCGACGGGCAGGGGCTGTTGTGGATGGCCCTCTATGCACTGATAGCCGGTATTTTTGCTTTTGCCATTTTTCAAAAATACAGCCGTCCCGTGGTGTGGGTAGCCCTGGGGCTTTGTGCCATCGCGGCCCTGCTCACTGCCCACGGCGTGTGGGAGTTTGCCACCAACCACGATGGGGTAGGCCTGGCCCAGGGCATGTCCAATGAATACCCCTACATCGAGCTGACGCGCGAGTTTGGCGGAGCCATTATCTCGGTCTTGTCGCTTTTATTTGTACTGCGGCAAATCAAAAAACAACAAGTTGCCCTCCCGGTCTCATAAGCTGATGAGCTGCAGGGTATCCAGTTGAAGCCGGAGCTTCAGAAACTGTGTGATTTTTTGCTGCTTCTCTCTCCTGCTGCGGGAGCTGATGCGCTTGTCCCATTCCAGAATAAAGATGGGAAGGGTGTCGGGCTTATGGGTAAAATCGGTGCCCAGGTTCATGCCATAGGCAAAATGGGTGAGTTCGGGATAAAGACTTTTGAGCTCCCGGCTGATGGCCCCAAAAGGGATGGTGTCACTGCTGATATGGCCGAGAATGGCCCGCAGGGAGTCAATTTGAGCTTGTTTTTGGTCAAATACTTTTTGTTTCAGCTCCATTTGCTGCAGTACCCCCATGGTTACCTCATTTTTGAGTTTGTCGCGGTCTTCGGGAGGAACGTTAAATTGTATGAGTTTGAGCTGGGCATGTGCCAGGTGTGGGGTTTCTTTCAGCCGGGCTTTGAGTTCGGCCTCTTCCTGCTGCGTGATGTAGTCTTCGCCGGTGATGTACAGCTTTAGTACGCTTGTGCTGTCTTCCTGCAGGTAATCATGCCGGAAGGCTTCGTGCTTGTCTGTATTGACATACTCCACAATAAACTGGTTGATTTCGCGGTTCAGGCGAAGGTCGCGTATGATGTTGATCATGAACCAGGTGCTGGGAACAATCACAAGTATGGAAAAAATCACCATATACCGTATCACTTTTCGCTTGGTACTCAAGTCGATAAATTCCGTGTAGGGAAAGTGCAAAAAGCGAACAATGGTGTAAGTGGAAAGGGCAATGAATACCGAGTTGAGAAAAAACAGGTAAAAGGCGCCCAGGAAAATGTCCCATTTGGCATTGGCCAGGCCAAAACCGGCCACACATAGGGGAGGCATGAGCGCAGTGGCGATGGCCACACCTGGAATGGCGTTGGTTTTTTCCTTGCGGGAGCCGGCCACTATGCCGGCTATGCCCCCAAAAATGGCTACGCCCACGTCCAGCAGGGTGGGCTGGGTGCGGGAAAGAATTTCGGGAGTGGCCACACCCAGGGGGGTAATGCTGAAGTAAAGGGTGCTCATCAACAAGCTGGCTCCTACGGCTACGCCAAAATTTTCCAGCGCCAGAATGAGTGAATCCCGGTCGTTGATGCCCACTGAAAGACCAATACCCAGTATGGGCGCCATCAGGGGCGAAATCAGCATGGCGCCAATAATGACGGCAGGAGAGTTGGTGTCCAGCCCGATGGAAGCCAGAATGGCCCCACAGGCCAGAATCCACACATTGTACCCCCGTATCTCAATGTTTTTGCGAATGCTGTCGATGGTCCCCTTTATATCCGTACCTTCGCTGAGGTTGATGGCCTTGAAAAATATGTTCCTGAGTTCGTTCATCAATATTCAAGCCTGTCTTTGGCCGAAATTACTAATTTTCCGCTACTCTAGGGAAGATATGTAAAAAAGAAGGAGAGTGTACAGGTCCGTCAGGGACTGGCCAACGGACCTGCATGTTGTGTGGAAAGACCCTAACCAATTTCATTTCACAGATGCCAACACCTGATCAGGGCAACGCCTAAGCGCAGAGGGGAAAAGAGTTTACGCCTTACAGTCCAAAGCAAACGTAAACCTGGGGCTTGGAGGTGGGGCCGTTTAGACTTGTGTACAAGTCTCCAATGCTTTTTGCCTTATTTAATACTAATATTAATAGCCAATTAAGCATATTTTTTGAATTTTAATGAACTTTTAAAAGTAGAGATTTCTAATAATAGTTTTGTTTTTCGATCACATGTTAAAGATACCAGTAGATTGAATACCCTGAAAGAATATATGCGCAAATGGTTATTTAATGGGTATAAACTGGTGTTTTATGAGGATGTTTGGTAAGCCTTCTTCTTTCAATAGATTATGCACTTTCACCCCTAAGGAATATATTTACATATTTACTTAATTATAGAATGTAATAAAAAATTAATGATAAACTTACATTTGTTATTATGGCAAAATTATCACTAATTAAAAAGTGCCTCAGTGTGTGCTTCCTGATTTTCGCGGGTGTGTTTTCCCGCGCCCAGGAGGTGGAGCCCCTCCGTAGTTTTCCTTCAGACTGGGAAGGCCAATGGCAGGGGACTCTGCATATTTTCAAAGCAGGAGCCGATACGGCGCAGCAGGTAGCTATGGCCTTGCGGTTGTTTCCCCTCGACAGCACCGGCCACTGGCAGTGGCACATCATCTATGGAAGCGGAAAAGCCCGTACAGTACGCGAATACGAACTGGTGGTGCAGGACTCCCTGAAAGGACATTACCTCATAGATGAGAAAAATGGCATTTTGCTCGACAGCTACCTGCTGGGCAACAGTTTTTGCAGTTTGTTTGAAGTAGGGAGCAGCAGCCTGCTTGTCACCTACCGCCTGGAAGGAGAAACTTTGATCTTTGAGGTCGTGGCCGGAAAGTCGGAGCCGCTGCGGCAGAGTGGGGGAGAAGGCGACATCCCTCCGGTACAGAGCTATGAGCTTAGCGTAAAACAATGCGCCAGGCTCCAGCGGGTGCCCTAATACCCATCGGATGCCAGCTGGAGAGAATCCCAATAGACGGAGGTTGCTGCAAATTGTGGGTATTCCACAAAGCGGTATCCGTCCCATATTTCAGCATGCAGGCTGCTTTTAAAAAAAGAATCTTCCTCAGATTCGAGGTTGAGCGATTCCTCCACTTTGTAAACAACGTCCAGTATGCCATCCTGGTTGAGGTCGCACAGCCAGGCTTTCCGGTGGTTGAGGTAAGGCCCGCCCCCCATGGTAAAGTTCAGCGACTGGGTATGGGTAAAGGCATGCTGGCTGAGGTCATAAATAAACAAATGGGTACTGTACCTTTGTTCGTCCATATATGCCCCTATCATGCAGGCTTCCTTCCCGCTGGCAAATGGAAACCGGCCCAGGGCATAGTACTGTTCGGTGGTATCCAGCCGGGCCTTTTTCCACAGTTGGGGAGGGATGAGGGCCCGCATTTCGGTCATGGCCAGCCGGATGCGCGTCGGCTTGCCGGCCTTTTCGGAGAGGGCCCCATACATGAGGCTGTCGCAGTCCAGGGTATCGGTAGCCCGGAAAGAAAGCGAGTCAAATTGCTGGATAAAATTCAGGTAGGCAGCGTCGGGTGGGGCTTGCTGTTCCTCCGAAGCCGGGGAACTGCATGTCCAAAGCAGCCCGGCGATAATCAGGCTTAAAGCAAATTTCATATTCATCTTAGCAAGGCATTGTCAAAGCTAAATTTAGCATTTTTTTTATTAACTCTTAACTTGCAGGCAAAAGCAGAAGGTGATTTTGAATTTCAACCTATGAAAGTTTACAGATCTCTGGCCGAATACGAGGCAGGACCGCATACCGTAGCCACCATTGGTACATTCGATGGGGTGCATATTGGACACAGGGTAATATTGAACAGAATCCGGGAGGCTGCCAGGGAAATCGGCGGAGAATCTGTGCTCATCAGTTTTCACCCCCACCCCAGGCTGGTACTCTTTCCCGAAAATAACCCCCTGCGCCTGCTTCAAACACTGGAAGAAAAGATCGAAACCCTGCAGGAAATAGGCCTGGACAAACTGCTGCTCATCCCCTTCACCAAAGAGTTTTCTCGCACTTCTTCCAAAGCTTTTATCAGAGATATACTGGTGGATACCGTAAAAATTGAAAAAATCGTCATTGGCTATGACCACCATTTTGGAAAAAACCGCACCGGCGGGATAGAAGAGCTGAGAAAATATGCACCCCTTTATGGCTACTCTGTGGAGGAAATCCCTCCTCAGGCCATTGATGACGCCAATGTGAGCAGTACCAAGATCAGACGGGCCCTGCTGGAGGGCGACATTGACACAGCCAACCGTTACCTGGGCTATGCCTATCCGCTTTCGGGAGAGGTGATAGAAGGGGAAAAACTCGGCCGCCAACTGGGATACCCTACTGCCAACCTTCGACCACTGGACCCCCATAAGCTCATTCCCGCCGACGGGGTTTACTTTGTGCGCGTCGTCCTGGACAACTTCCGGGGTTTTGGAATGATGAGCATAGGCAGCAAACCCACCCTGGGAGCGCATCAAAGGGCGTACGAAGTACACATTTTTGACTTTGATGCGGATATTTATGGGAAAATTGTCAAAGTAGCCTTTTTGAAATGGGTGCGTCCCCAGCAAAAGTTCGAATCCCTGGAAGCGCTCATCCGGGCCATCGACCAGGACAAACAGACCTGCATGCAGTTCCTGGCAGCCCAAAATTCCAACTCACACTAATATTTTTTTGGAGACAACTACTCTCCCGTTTTCAGGGGTTCCACCAGCCTGCATACGATGATGCCCGAGCGGATTTTGCTGGCCATGAGGTAATCTGCCAGCGGTTCATCCGAAATCTCCACTTTTTTGTTTTTACTGGAGGCGTGAAAGAGGTGGGGTCTTCCATCCTGCCATTTTACCATGCCGGTATGTACCACATCCAGTCCTTTAATGGTGGTGGTGATGGCCACCAGGTCGCCATCCTGCAGGCCTGATTCCAGGGATTGCAGCCGTTCCTTGGGAAGGTAGTAGCGTGGGCGCTGTGTTTGGTTGAGCTGCTGCTCAATTTGAACAATGGCGGCATAGTGGGCCTGCTCTGCCAACTGCCGGTAACTATCGCGATGGGTGGACATAACATTGAGGGGTTTTTGATAGGGAATTCCCCCAATTTCCTTACTCACATCCCGGATAATGCCCTTTTCTTCATTATTCTGAATCCATTCGGTAAAGTAATGCAGGCGGGAGGAGTAGCCGTTTCTGCTGCCGTTGCGGTAGCGTATGCGTTCCAGCTCGCGCTCAAAGGCTTCAAAGGAAGTATGCCCCAGCTTGGCCAGGCGTGAAAAAACCACCACATTTTCTATGAAGGTGGTGCAGTCCAGCCCCTCAAGCTCAATGACGAGCTGTTCTTCTCCTTCCGTCTCCAGGGTATGGGCCTGGTAGGGCGTACCCAGAAAATGGGTGCCTACTTCCAGGGCAAGTTCGTGTATAGGCCTGGCCTGCAAGGCAGGGTCCTGCAGCCGCTGAAGCTCGGCCTCACACAGCTGGCGACTTGCTGCGGTGCAGTGCGTCTGGGCACAAAGTCCATGTGCCAGGCAGCAAAATAGGAGGGCAAAAAGGCAGTTTTTCAGGAAGGTCATATAAATTGTCATTGTAGTATCTGCAAAGGTAATGAAAAAACGGGCTTTCTTCCACCCGGAAGAAAACCCGTATTCCTCACTGAGCAGCTGTCAGTTTCAGCCGTTGACGTTCACACAGTTAAGGTCTTCGAAAGCCTGCTTAAGGCGCTCTACAAATCGTTTTTCACCTTCGCGCAGCCATACGCGCGGATCGTACTTCTTTTTGTTGGGTTTGTCTGGACCTTCGGGGTTGCCGATTTGGGTTTGCAAATAATCCCAGTTGGCTTTTACGTAGTCCCGTACGCCACTCCAGAATGCCCATTGCTGGTCGGTGTCGATGTTCATTTTAACGGCACCGTATTCGATGGCTTCGCGTATTTCTTCCCTGGAAGAGCCCGAACCGCCGTGAAACACAAAATTGATGGGGTTGGGACCCGTGTTGAATTTCTTTTGAACATATTCCTGTGAATTTTTCAGAATAATAGGACGAAGCTCTACGTTTCCGGGCTTATATACACCGTGCACATTGCCAAAGGCCGCTGCAATGGTAAAGCGGTCGCCCACGGCTTTGAGCTTTTCGTAGGCATAGGCCACCTCTTCGGGCTGAGTATAAAGGCGGGAACTATCTACCCCGGTATTGTCCACTCCGTCTTCTTCTCCGCCCGTTACCCCCAGTTCAATCTCAATGGTCATGCCGATGGCATTCATGCGCTTGAAGTATTCCACGGAAGTGCCGATGTTTTCTTCCAGGGGCTCTTCCGACAAGTCCAGCATGTGGGAACTGTACAGCGGACGGCCATGCTGCTCGTAATACTGCTCTCCAGCCTCCAGCATGCCATCCACCCAGGGCAACAGCTTTTTGGCTGCGTGGTCGGTATGTAGAATGACCGTAACGCCATAGGCCTCAGCCATCTGGTGCACGTGATGGGCGCCGGATACGGCGCCGGCTATGGCCGCTTTCTGGTTTTCATTGCTTAGGCCTTTGCCTGCAAAAAAAACGGCACCTCCATTGGAGAATTGGATAATCACCGGAGAATTGACCAGCTTGGCAGTTTCGAGGGTCGCATTCACAGAGTTCGTGCCTACCACATTTACTGCGGGCAGGGCAAAGTTGTGTTCATTGGCATAGTTGAGCAATTCCTGTACTTCGTCGCCGAAGAGAACGCCGGGCCTGAATTTTTTTTGTGTTCCAACCATAGTTTTTTGTATTTAAGGATTAAAGCACACTCAAAGGGCGGAGGATGCGCTTATTTACGCTTTGCTTTTTCGCGCCCAAATATCGTGATTGAGGATTTCCGGTGCAAATCGGCTGGCCATAGTTTTACCCTTTACGGGAATTTTCACCTCTTTATGAGGGGAAGTGTGTGCATGATAGGCAACGTTTAGTTTTTTCTTTACGATATTAAGATAATTCCCATCCACATACTTTATCTGCTTAAAAATGAATGCCCGCACCCTCATTTTCAACCTCTTGCTATTCGCATGCCCCTGCTGGCTGCTGGCTCAGGAGCAGGGCGCTGATTTTACAGCCAGCCAAAGGCGGGCATGCAGCCCGGCCATCGTAGAGTTTTCTTCAACCGCCTCCGAAGCGGTAGCCTGGCAATGGGATTTTGGCAATGGAAACACCTCTGCCTTGCCCAACCCCGGCACCACCTACCAGCAGGCCGGCACCTACGATGTGCGCCTCACCCTTACCTATGCCGATGGCAGGCAGGAGCACCTACTCAAAGAAGCCTTCATTACCATTCTGGCTGCCCCTCAGGCGGCTTTTTCTGCCTCTTCCGTACAGGTATGCGCAGAGGAAGAATTGCTGTTTGAGGATGAAAGCCTGCCAGGCAGCGGCGCCCTGATACAATGGATATGGGATTTTGGGGATGGTATCGTTGATTCTAGTGGGGCGAGTCTGCCCCATACTTATTTGGCCGGTGGAAGCTTTCCCGTTACCCTTATTGTGAAGGATGAAAACGGCTGTTCCGACCTGCTGCTGAAAGAAGATTACCTGCAGGTGCAGCCGCTGCCGGATGCCGGCTTCGACGTGGATAACAACCTGAGCTGTACCCTCCCGCTAAGGGTACAGTTTACCAGCGCTAACCAGGGGGGCAGCCACCTCTGGGATTTTGGAGATCTCAGCAGCAGCAACCAACCCAATCCGGCACATACCTACACCCAGGGGGGCAGTTTTTCTGTTACCCATACCATCACCGACAGCATGGGGTGTCGCCAAAGTATGGTGCGCACCAACCTCATCACAGCCAACCAAAACCAAATTCCCCTTCAGTTGAGCGACACGGTTGCCTGTCCGGGACAGGTGTTGAGCGGTTTTTGCGGTGCAGGCAATTTTACCGGCATTCGCTGGCGTTTTGGCAATGGTTTTGAATCGCAGGAATGTGAACCGCTCTTTTCCTACTCCCAGCCAGGCACCTACCAGGTGGAACTCAGCTTGTCAGGCGCCGATGGCTGCAGCTATACCGCCTCCCGCTCTGTGCGGGTGAGCAGCCCCCCCGAAGTGAGCTTTACGGTGGATGATTCCCTGCTATGTGCCCCGCCCTTTACAGTGCATTTTTCTGGCCAAAGCAACCAGGATGTTAGCTGGCACTGGCAGTTTGGCGATGCCGGAACTGCCACGGGGCCCTCGCCGGTATTCACCTTTCCTTTTTCCGATACCCCCGAAAGCTATGACATTGGCTTACTGGTTACCAATGCCGATGGTTGTAGTAAGGCGCTGGGAAAACCGGAGTTGATTCGCACGTTTCAGACTGTGCCACGCATTGGCTTTTCCCTCAGGGAGGGGTGCGCCCCGCTGGAAGTTGCTTTTCAGGACAGCACCCAAACGCCTTTTGAAATCACCTCCTGGCACTGGGATTTTGGCGACGGTAGCACCTCCAGCCTGCAGGCTCCCACCCATACCTATACCGATACTGGCTATTATGATGTAAGCCTGGCCATTAGCACAGAAGCAGGCTGCAACGATACCCTGCGATGGCCGGGACTGATCAAGGCGGGCCGACCCCCTGTAGCAGATTTTACCATAGATACCAACCATGTATGTGCAGAAATGCCCATCTCATTTACCAACCTTTCCCAGTACGCTGACAGTGCCTTTTGGCAGTTTGGAGACGGCGATACGGCCATGAGTTTTCATCCCCGCCATGTGTATGGGGACGTGGGCTGGATGAGTGTAAACCTGACGGTGTTTAACAAGGGCTGTGCCGATACGCTGCTGGTTGAGGACATGATTTACATTGATCCGCCGGTAGCCATGTTCGAACCCGGCCAGTGCTACTCCTGCAAAAGCCCGGCTACCTTTCAGTTTACCGACTTATCGCTGGGCGCACACAGGTGGCTGTGGCGTTTTGGCGATGGCGACAGCTCTACCGAACGGCACCCCGAGCACACCTATGAAGCGCCAGGATTTTACCAGATAAGCCTGCGAGTGGAAAACGACTCCACCGGTTGTGCCTACGAAGCTTTTGGTACTGCTCTGGTGGATCCGCCCGAAATACGAGCCTCCACCAATGTGAGTGGGGGCTGCGCCCCACTGGAAGTGCAGTTTAGCGATCATTCGCCCGAGGCCATTAAGTGGATTTGGGATTTTGGCGATGGCGACTCTGCCACTACCCCCAATGCCAGCCATATTTACACCCAACCCGGGCGATACGAGGCTTCGCTTACCATTGTGACCATTCTGGACATTGTGGGGGGCGATACCATTACCTGCACCGCAGAGCAATTGCATTACATTGAGGTATTTGATCCACAGGTTGACTTTTCAGTGTCTGATCAAAGTGGCTGTGTGCCTTTTACGCCCCAATTTTTCGATCAGTCGGTCAGCCGGGCTCCCATCGCCTCCTACAACTGGAACTTTGACAACCTGGGCACTTCTAATGAGCCCAATCCGACTTTTACCTTTACCAACCCGGGAGCCTACAGCATCAGCCTGGCCATTACGGATACTACGGGTTGTGTTTCGGCCACCACCAAATTTGATTATGTGCTCACCTCCTCGGCCAGGCCCGATTTTGTTGCCGATTTTCCCGTCAATTGTCCCCTGAACCCCATCCAATTTGAAAACCGCTCCCAGGGAAATGAGCTATCTTATTTTTGGGATTTTGGCGATGGCGCCACCTCTACCCTGGCCAACCCCACTCACGCCTACCAGTCTCCAGATTTTTACACCGTTGAACTTTCGGTCTCTGATGGTATTTGCGATACCAGCATGCTGCTGGACCGCTATATCCACATTGAAGAGCCCTTAATCAGCCTGGGGGCAGACCTTACCCAGGCCGATTGCCCGCCCCTGGCGGTCAATTTTACGGGTGAAATTTTATCCGTGCACGGCTTTAACCAGTGGGTGTGGGACCTGGGCGATGGCTCCAGTTCGGTGCAGCGGAATCCCTCCAACATCTATGCCTATGCCGGCAAATACGACATTGGGCTAATCGCCACCGCCCCTTCGGGCTGTGCCGATACTTTGTCGCTACCCAACTACATTCAAATTGGCGGCCCCTCGGCCAGCTTTTACTTTGAGCCCGGTGCTGCCTGCCCGGGTGAGCCGGTGGTATTTGTAGCTTCAGGCACCAATGTGCAGCAATACAAGTGGGACCTGGGAGATGGTGCCATTTTGACCGGACCCGACCTCAGCCAGCTTACACATACCTATGAGCAGGCAGGCAGCTATCAACCCGTTTTAGCCATACGGGATGCAGATGCTTGCGAAGTGCTCATCCCTTCCCCGGATAGCGTACGGGTTTTTCCTGCGCCCAGGGCGGAGTTTGGGGCAGATACGCTGAGGTTCTGTCAAGAGGGAGAGGTCGTGTTTACGGATTTGTCCACTTCTGAGAGTCCCATTGCTTCCTGGCGGTGGGAGTTTGGGGATGGGAGCATTTCGGAAGAACAGCATCCCACCCATTTTTACTCCTCTCCCGGTAATATGGATGTACAATTGACCGTCACCACAGTTGACGGCTGTACCAGCCAGCTGATGCGCTCAGCCTGGGTAGAAGTCCTGGCTGATGTGCCGCCTGAAATGCCCGGAATTCAGTATGCCAGTGT
>RFHT01000523.1 GCA_003696835.1 Bacteroidota bacterium | reverse complement strand
ATGCGGCGCGCCGGCGCCTGGTCTTCTATGATGATACAATTCATGGATTTATACTTGAAATACCTCCTCTATCGGCTTGCCTTTTGCGCGTTGCGGCTCAACTGTAGCTGCAGCTCCACCTCATATTCCGTTTCGCTTTGCCGTATTTTCAGGCGGTGTGCCTGAGGATAAAGCAGCTGAAGCCGCTTTTTGACATTCTCCAGTCCAATTCCCTGCGTCAATTTTTCCGTATTGGTGAGGGGCTGGTAGTTGTTCCGGCAGCGGAATACCAGCCAGCCATCCTCCTTCAACTCCACCTCAATGTGGATGTGAATATTTCCCACCTGACTGGACTGGCTGTGCTTGAAGGCGTTTTCGATAAACACAATCAGAATGAGGGGTGCAATCTGGTAACCCGACTGTATATTGTGCTTGTGGAAAGTTACGCTTCCTCTTTCTTCTATTTGCAGCTGATTGAGGCGGGTAAAATGCTTCAGTTGTTCGATTTCTTTGTTCAGCGGTACGTACTCGGCCCGGCACTCGTACAGCATGTAGCGCAGCACGGCGCTCAGCTCCAGGATGATGGTGGGTGTTTTGGGCGAGTTCTCTATGGAATAGGCGTAGAGGTTGTTGAGGTTGTTGAACAAAAAGTGGGGATTGATCTGGGATTTGAGAAATTGCAGCTCGCTTTCCTTCACGGCGGCCTGCAGGGCTTCCACCTCCCGCTGTTTGCCCAGGGCATCCCAGGCAAATTTAAAGCCCGACAGGATGACAATGACTGGCAACACATCCAACAGAGAAAAAAACAGCCCGGGAAAGTGCCTGCCACGGGTGTCGGGAAAGTAGATTTTTTCAATCACCATTTCCTCCACCAGGATCACCGCCGCAACCACCAGCAGGGTCCAGGCAAAAAAGTACAGGTATTTCTTTTTATAAAAAAACTTCGGCAGCAGCAGATAATTGATCACAAAAGCGCCTGCGGCATAGTTGAGAAAAAACATCACCTGATGGGCCTCAATGCTGGGGTGGTGTTTGTCAAAAGAATAAAAAACAAATACCAGCAGGTGCAATACCAGCTGGAACAATACCTCCTTGGAGGAACCCAATGCTTGTTTTATAAATAAAAACATGCTTCAAACATAGATGATACCTATCAATATAGGAAAAATAACCCGTCCAACGACTGATACTGCCCGGTAAACAACCGATTTATACTGGCAAAAGTTGCTGCCTGCCTCATGCCATGAGCCAGAGGGTTCTGCCTGCCAGCAAAAGCGTAATCAGAATTACCAGGGTGCCCAGCCCATTGGAGAGCCAGCCGTTTGTGTAGCGGCCCATCACCTTGCGCGAATTGGCCATGAACAGCAGATAAGCCGCCACAAAGGGCAGCAGCAGGGCATTGGTCACCTGGGCAAACTTGATGATGAGCACCCGCTCTACATCAGTGATGGCCACCAGCACCCCTATGAGCAGGATGAGCATCCACACGGCCCTGAATTTGGGATGGGTTTCCTCATCGGGCCAGCCAAAGAGGCCGCGGGCAGCAAAAGCTGCTGCCAGGGGCGCCGTCAGGGCCGAGCTGACGCCTGCGGCCATCAGTCCCGCTCCCATCAGCCAGTTGGCACTTTGCCCAAAAAGCGGCTGCAGCTGCACGGCCAGGTCCCGGGCCGTGCTCACCTCGCCCACTGCGGAGGCAGAGCCTGCTGCCGTAATGATGATGAGGCTGGAAATAAAGCCGCCCAGCAGGATGGATACACTGTTTTCTATGCGCACATCTTTGAGGGAAGCATCTTTGCCCCACTTTTTGGAAATGGTCGCAGCATGCAAAAACAAGTTGTAGGGCACCACGGTGGTGCCAATCAGGCCCAGAGCCAGCAAAAAGTGATCGCCCGAAAGCTGGCCGGGTACAAAGCCCCGCAGCAATTCGCCCAACCCGGGCCGCACCATCACCGCAGTAAGCAGAAAACACAGGCTCATCAGTAACACCAGCCCGATGAGGATGCGCTCTATCCATTTGTATGTTCCCCAATACATGAGCGCAAAGCACAGCCCCCCGATTACAAGCGGCCATAGTTTGTACTCCCCCACAATCAAGTCTATGCCCAGCACCCCACCCGAAATATTGCCCGCTTCGTAAGCAGCATTGCCGATGAGGATGGCGCCTATTACCAAGAAAAACACCACATAGCGGGCAATGCCACGCGAAAAGTGCGTGTTGAGAGCTTCGCCCAGCCCCTGGCGCGTGACAAAGCCCATGCGGGCGGCCATTTCCTGCAAAACGATGGTGGCCAGGGTGGCAAACAACATGGCCCACAACAACTCGTAGCCGGTTTGTACCCCTGCCAGGGTGCAGATGGTTACGGTACCCGGCCCGATAAAGGCGGCAGCTACCAGGGTACTGGGGCCAAAAAATCTCTTCATACTTCCTCTTTGTTTACATCTGCAATATACTGCGGCTGTCGTTTACCCGCAAAGTGCTGCTGTTGACAGATATTATTTTTCCATCCCGGCCGCCCATGCTTTCTTGCAGCAGTGTTTTACATAGTAGAGTGATACATCATGCCTGGCAGCAGAGAACCATATACCTCTTATGGCCTTGTTTTAACACGCACACGGAATCCTCATCAGGTCATGAGGCGGTGGGTTCTCTGCAAGGCCAGGCAAGTGAAGCAAGTGCAATTTTTACCCCAAACGATTTCCAAAGCATCATGAAACTAACAACTAAGCATTTACTGAGTGTACTCCTTGGCTTGCTGTGCAGCACGACCACCCTGGCCCAATCTTCCCCTGTTGAGATAAGGGGTAAAGTAGTTCTGGGAGAAAACCAGCAGGCGGTAGAGTTTGCTACGGTCATGGTGGTAGATGCCGCTACCCAAAAACCCCTGACAGCAGCTACCACGGCAGCCGATGGCAGTTTTCGCCTGCGCACCACTGCCACCGACTTTTATGTGGAGGTGAGCTTTATTGGGTTTGAAAAACAAACATTCAAAAATCTGCAACCCGTGGAGGGCATAATTGACCTGCAAACCATTGCGCTACAGGAGACAGCCTATACCCTGGACGAGGTGCACATACGGGCAGAGAAATCCAAAACGGAATTTAAACTGGACAAGCGGGTGTTTCACGTGGGGCAGGACCTCAGCAGTACCGGCGCCAGCGTGCTCGAAGTGCTCAACAATGTCCCCTCGGTCAATGTCAACATAGAAGGGCAGATCAGCCTGCGCGGCAGCCAGGGGGTACAAATCCTCATCAACGGCAAGCCCTCGGTGCTGGCCAGCGAAGAAGGCAACGCCCTGGGCACCATTACGGCCGACATGATCGACCGCATAGAAGTCATCACCAACCCCTCGGCCAAATACGATGCTGAAGGCACCTCGGGCATCATCAACATCGTCATCAAAAAAGAGGAAAGAAAGGGTATCAACGGCTCCTTTTCTCTCAATACCGGCCTGCCTCACAACCACAGCTTTGGCCTGAGCATGAACCGCCGCACCGAAAAGTTCAACCTCTTTACCCAGCTGGGTGTGGGCTACCGCGAGCTGCCCAGCAAAAATGAAAACATCAACCGCGACCTCACCGACAACTCTGCCATCCTCTCCAATGGCACCGACTACCGCAACGAAACTTTTTACAATGTGGTGTTGGGCACCGATTACCACATCAACAAATACAATGTGCTCACCCTGTCGGGCAATTTTGCCTACGAAGTGGAAAAGCAGCCCTCACAAACCCACTTCAGCATGCAGGATGAAAGCGGAGAAGTGGTAGCCCAGTGGGACAGGGCAGAAACCACCTCTGCTACCAACCCCAAATGGCAGTATGAGTTGCAATACAAAAGCGACTTCAAAGACCACAAGGATCACGATCTGCTGTTCAGTGCACTGGGCAACTTCTTCGGCAAGGATCAGTCCTCTGTTTTCGACAATACCGTCAACTTTGGCACCGACCCCACTGGCGACCAGCAGACCCGTACCAACTTCAAGGAAGCCCGCTACACCTTCAAGCTGGACTATACCAAACCTCTGAGCAAAACCCTCACCCTGGAAACCGGTGCCCAATACTTCATCTCCGATGTGAGCAACGACTACGCCGTGAGCGACTGGACCGACGGGGAATGGGTGCAAAATCCCGGCCTGACCAATATATTTGACTACCACCAAAAAGTACTGGGCATCTATGGAACCGGGGCTTATGAAGGCGAAAAGTGGGGCATCAAGCTGGGCCTTAGGGCAGAAAATACCAACCTCCACACCCTACTGGTCAACACCGCCCAAAATAACCGCCAAAACTTCACCAACCTCTTTCCTTCGGTACATACTTCCTATAAATTTACCGAAACCCTCTCCCTGCAAGCCGGGTACTCGCGCAGAATTTTCCGGCCCAGAATGTGGGACCTCAATCCCTTCTTCAACATACGAAACAATTTCAGCATACGCACCGGAAACCCGGAGCTGCTGCCCGAGTTTACCGACTCCTACGAGCTCAACAGCATCTATGTATTTGAAAAAGTATCGCTCAATTTTGGCATCTTTCACCGCTATACCACTGATGTAGTGGAACGCATCTCCACCTTCGAAAACGAGGTAACCACCTTCAAGCCGCTCAACATTGGCACCGAACGCTCTACAGGCCTCGAATTCAACGCCAAATACACCCCTTCTAAATCGCTTTCTTTCAACGGCGATTTCAACCTGCTCACCTTCAACCGGCAGGGAAGCTTCCAGGCCTCCAGCTTCGACTTCAGGGGCGAGCGCTGGTCGGCCAAGCTCACCGCCAAGCTCAAGCTGCCGGCCAAACTGGAAGCAGAGGTCACCGGTCATTACCGCTCGGGCTATCAAACCGTGCAGGGCGAGGTGTCGGGCAACCTCTTTGCCGACCTGGGCCTGCGCCAAAAAATCATGAACGGCAGAGGCGTACTCAACCTCAGCGTGCGCGACATCTTCGCCTCCCGCTTCCGCGAAAGTGAAACCATACAGCGGGACTTTTACCTCTACAGCCGTGGCCAGCGCGGGCGCTTCATTACCTTTGGCTTCAGCTACGGCTTCGGCAAAGGCGAAGCCATGGAGTACTCCGGCCAGCGGAGGCGGCACTAGCAGCCGTGAGAATCAGGCAGCGGGCTGATCGCTGGATGCGATCAGCCCGCTGTTTGCTGCCCACAGCTGCCCTTTCGGGCTCCTCAGGCCCGGTCGGTAATGCGGATGACCTGCTCTCCTTCAAACTCAAACTCCGACACCCCTTTCAGCTTCAGTACCTCTCCGGCTTTTAGGCCATTGGGCAGGTCCACCGCCAACACCGCCTCGTAGTCCAGGTGGACGATGACCTCCGGGAGCCGGAACTCCCACTGCCTTATGCGCTGGCTTCGCTCCTCAAAAAGCCCCACTACCGACAAGGCCTGCTGCCGGAAGGCCTCCACCCCTTCGGTTTTCAGGGCCACGGTCCCACCTGATACATGCTCAAACACCACTTCAGGGTGCAAATGCCTGAGCATGCCCTCCACATCAAAGCGGTTGTAGGCCTCCAGGTAATCTTCAATGATTTGACGTAATCGGTGCTGCATCATCTTGTTGTAGGAATCCGGGCAACATGCTAAGAAGGCGAAAAAAATAAAGGTTTATGTTTGCCTTCCTTAATGCACCCAAAACCTGCGCCCATACCTGCGGTTGACCACCAGCAAGTACAAACCCGGCTGCAAACCAGAAACATCCAGTTCTATCGCTTTTGCCTGGGGATTCAGGTCCATCAGTTGCCTGCCATCTGCTGCGAATATAGTGATCTTCTGCATCAGGTCCCTGCTGCGGAGGTGCAGCACCCCATCAGAAGGGTTGGGGAAGAGCTCCACTCCGGGCTCTGCGGCAGGCCCAGCCTGCAGGCTGGTGGCCTTACAGGCGGTTATTTGTTTAAATAAGCTGTAAAAGGGTTCATTGGGGTGAAATACGCCCGGGGAAATGGGATCAACGGTAGAATTGGTCAGCAGGGCACAGGTGCTGAAAATTTGGGCGCTCAGGTCTCCGGCTGTGCCGTACTGCAGCAGGCCTGCGTAGCATGCGTGCACAAAGTTGGCACTGTCCATCACACAAAAAGCCCGCTGCATAAAGGTGGT
>RFHT01000522.1 GCA_003696835.1 Bacteroidota bacterium | reverse complement strand
GAACTTAGTGAGGAGGAGCTCAAGGCCCTGACGGCCCGCAGCTCCCAAAGCTTAAAAGAACTGGCCATGACCACTTACCAGCAAATATTGAATAAGGGCTTGCAGAAAGGCATTCAAGAAGAGCGCCAGCGCACAGAGGCTGAGAAACGCCAGATCATTGCGCGCATGCTGCGGGAGGGATTGTTGAGCCCTTCGCAGATAGCCAAGCTTTTCAACCTGCCGGAGGAAGCAGTGCTCAAGATCAGGGAGAAGCTGGAAAACCAGTAGCCCATTTGTTGTTGGAAGCTGTGAGCGCCCTGGGCGGCAGCCTATCTGTTTGCTTCACACCTGCCCTTACTCTCCTTTATACACGAATTCCAGCACATAACCTGGCTTGTCTCCGCCTTCGCTGCAGATATACATGCGGCCGTCGGGATCGAAACAAATCCCTTCGGGCTGTCTGAAAATGGACTTTTTCAGCTTTTTGATCCACTTGATGTTGGCGTGGGCATCGGTTACCACCAGCAGCTGCCCAGAGGCGGCTACGAGGTAAATGTCCTTGGAGATGGGGTGCACAGCAATGCCTGCGGGCCTGAATTTTTGCTCCTCCATTTTCGTTTCAATGATGTCGCGGTTGATGAGCAGGTAGGGCTGAGGCAGCAAGCTGCGGCTCCCCAGGTCAAAAGCATAGACCGCCCGGTTGCCTTTGTAGGATTGGCCTTCATAAGAGGGGGAGGACTTACATGCAATGAGCAGGTATCCTTTATCAGCATCATAGCCCAGGCCTTCGGCATCATTGTCTTTGGTGAGAAAGGTGGGGTAGGAGGTTACCTGCATGCTGCCACCATGCTGGCCACTCACTTCAAAGAGGGTGCCGTCGCTGCGCAGCACAAAAGCCGTGTCTCCCACATACTCTATGCCCTCAAAGTCGCCATGTTCACGAAAATGGTGAATGGACTGCAGGCTGTGCTGTTGTGTGTTGTACAGATAAATGCGGCCCGATTCGTCCTGTACCATGGCCAGCATTCCCCCTTCCCTGCTGCATATTCCCGACACTTCATTTAACTCGCCCGGAAGTTCGTAGCGAAAATCCGGCTCGCTGAGGGTGTAGGGAAAGCTTGGTTTTTCACTGGGAAACTGTGCCTTCAGCAAGCCCATGCTTCCACAAAAGAGCAGGAAGGCAACAAGGTGGGTAGGTGCTTTTGTGCGCATTACGCTGGGGTGATGAAATGATGAATAAAATTTAATATTTTGCAGAAATAGCAAAATAGTCATTTTCCCTCATTGAAGAACGTTTCTTTTTATATGAAGATCAAATTATGTTGGTGGGCTTGCATGTTATGGGGTGTTTTTTGCCTGGGGCAGGGGAGTGACCTTCCGCAGCATCAGGTGTTTTTGTTGGGGAATGTAGCTGATTTGCCCTACAACAGCACCTTTTATTCGCATTTTAACAAGCTTTTGTCTGAACTAAAAGGTCCATTTACGGTGCTGCTCAGTGGAGACCTTACTGCTTCGGAAGGCAGCGGCCCCGGGCTCACCTCCGAGGACTCCTTTAAGGTAGAGCAAATCATGGTGGCCACCAGCGGCTTTGCTAAAGGCAGGTTGGTGATCATACCCGGCGACAGGGACTGGGCTTTTTCGGGAAAAAATGGCTGGCAGCGCGTCAAGGCCCTGGAAAAACTGGTGCGCAGCACGGGCTACCAGCACGTACACTGGGCCATCAGGCAGGGGTGCCCCGGGCCAGAAATTATCGAGCTGAGCGGAGGGCTGCGCCTCATTGCCATCCAAACCCAATGGTGGAACCATCCCTATGAAAAGCCCAGGCCCGCCAATGCCAGTTGCCGCATTACCTCCAATACCGACTTTCTCGAAGAACTCAGGGACATACTGGACGCTTCCCTGGGCAAAAATGTACTCATCACCGGCCATTTTCCCCTCATCTCTGCCGGAGAATACGGGGGCAGCATTCCTCCCAAAAAACACCTTTTTCCCCTCACCGACCTCAGGCCCGGCCTGTACATTCCTCTGCCCCTTCTGGGCAGCCTCTATGCCAGTTTTCGCCAGAATGTGGGCACCCACCAGGACATTATCAATACCCATTTTGACGAATTCCGCTCGGCCATGGAAGAACTCATGCTGGACCGCCATTCCCTCATGTACTTGTCGGGACACGAGCACAACCTCCAGATCCTCAGGCAGGGCGACAATTACCACATCAACAGTGGTGCGCTGGGCCAAACTTCACGCCCTGGCAAGGACAAGCGCGCCCACTACCTTTCAGAGCGGCAGGGCATCATCGAATTGCTCTACCAGGAACACGGCGACATTTATGCCCGCATTCATCATTTTGAGGAAGAAACAGGCTTTGAGCCGCCTGTGGAGCGCTTCCTGTTTCAGTCGGTATGCAATGTGGGCCAGGAGGTGGTGCCGTTTAATACAGCCCACCTGCTGTGCGGAGATGCCACCATTTTCCACGATGCATCTCCCACCTACGATTCGGTGATGCCGGCTATGGCCGGAGCCGAATACAAAGCCGGGCCCCTGAAAAAGTTGTTCTTTGGCAAGCACTACCGCTCTTCCTGGACCCGGCAGCTGCAGCTGCCGGTGCTCAACCTGGATACCACCCGCGGCGGCCTGCAGGTACTGGCTTCTGAGCTCAACTTCCAGACGCCCAGTCTGCGCTTTGGGGCAGGCAATGGCCTGATGTATCAGTTTCGCTCTATCAACAAGGACCCTCTGCGCTCGCTGCAGCGCCAGTTGAGAAGCAGCCTCATTGGCTATGTGATACAGGACCAAACCAGCACCCAGCATCCCTATGGCGTGCTGGTGACCCATCCGCTCATGCAGCAGCTGGGCATTTTGCACCCCAGGCCTTTTCTTTACCTCATGCCCGACGACGACAAGCTGGGCATATACCGCTCCGACTTTGGGCTGAAACCGGGTTTTCTGGAAGAAATCCCCCAGGGGCGCCTGCAGGCGCCCCACAATTTTGCCGGGGCCGACGACCTGCTCAAGAGCTACATGTTCTTTCGCTACCGCTACGAATTTCCCCAGCTGCAGGTGGACCAGCTGGCCTATGCGCGTGCGCGCATATTCGACCTATGGGTAGGAGACTGGGACCGGCAGGAAGACAACTGGCACTGGGCGCTCTACACCACCGATGCAGCCAGGCTCATTGCCAGGCCGGTGGCTTTTGACCGCGACCAGGCCTTTGCCAGGTGGGACGGCTTTTTTCCCTGGCTGGCCGACAGGGAGTGGATGCACCCGGCCATTCAGCACTTTGGCACCAACCTCAAAGGCGTACGAAGCCTCAGCTGGCACAGCCGCCACATCGACCGCCTGCTGTTGACGGCGCTTACCCGCGAGCAATGGCAGGCCCTGGCCCTGGAAGTACAGGCACAGCTTACCGACAGCCTCATAGAAACGGCCCTGGCGGCCATGCCCCCCGAAGTGTACGAACTGACGGCTGAGGAACTGCGCAGCAAGCTGCGCAGCCGGCGCGAGCAACTCCTGCCGGCTGTAGAATCCTTCTACGACCTGCTGGCCAAAGAAGTGGATATTGTGGGCACCAACCTGCGCGAAGTCTTTGACGTGCAGCGCCGGCCAGACGGGGCCGTGGTGGTGCGCGTGTACCGCTTCCCCACCGAGGAGGAGGCTTTGACGGATTCCCTGCTGTGGTATGAGCGCACTTTCCTGCCTGAAGAAACCCGTGAAGTACGCCTATTTGGGTTAGATGGAGAAGATGTATTTCAAATTCATGGAAAAAGCCGGCGTTCCATTCGGCTGCGAATTGTAGGTGGCCCCGCCCCAGATGTGATACGCGAAACCTCCGAAGT
>RFHT01000521.1 GCA_003696835.1 Bacteroidota bacterium | reverse complement strand
GTTCGCAGGCGGCTGCGCCGCCTGCCCGAAAAAACTCCCCTCATTTTCAAGGAGGGGCCGGGGGTGGTTAATGCAAATCACTGAAAGTGAGCAACTTACGTTAGCAGGAAAAGTTTCTTCAAACACATAAAAAAAAGCCAGAGCCCCCTCGCCTTTTGGTGAGGAAGGCCCTGGCTATTATACATCCAAATATCACTCACTCATGAAAAAGCCAGACCGCCGTTGATGTCGATGTTGGCTCCGGTGATGAAAGAGGCTGAAGAGGAGGCCAGGCAAGACACAAAGCTGGCAATTTCCTCGGCGGTACCTTCCCTGCGCAGGGGCGTTTTCTGTGCCACCACTTCCCGCACATTGTCGGGGGTAAAGGTATCGTGAAAGGTGGTGTTGATCATGCCCGGGCAAAGCGCATTGACGCGTATGCCCTTGGGGCCCAGCTCCTTGGCCATGGCACGGGTGAAGGTCATCACCGCCCCTTTGGAAGTGGCATAAGCCGAGGCGCCACCGCCGCCGCCGTCGCGTCCCGCCTGCGAAGCCATGTTGATGATGGTGCTGTCCGCGGGCATGTGGTCGATCACCGCCTTGTGCATCATGAACACCGACTTGAGGTTGAGCGTCATCACATAGTCCCAGAAGGCTTCGTCCATTTCGCACAGTTGTTTTCTGGCCACTAGCCCGCCTGCATTGTTTACCAGTATGTGAATATGCTCTCCAAAGGCCTGGCGGGTTTCTTCTACCAGGCGAAAACAATCGTCCCATTTGGTCATATCGGCCTTGATAGCCACGGCATTTCCACCTTTGGACTTGATGATGTTCAGGGTTTCCTGGGCGTCCTTTTCATTGTTAAAGTAATTAACGGCTACATTGGCACCATCTTCAGCAAGTTTTACCGAGATAGCTCTCCCGATGTCTCTGGCACCACCTGTAACGATGGCAGTTTTTCCGGTAAATTTCATAATTTATTTCTATTGTTTTAATGGTAATCGTTCAAAACTAAGTAAAAGTGTATGAACCCACCTACTCTCCCTTAACTTTTGGGTTGTAGGGGGGCAATAACGGGGCAAAGTATCCAAATAGCAGCCATTGCAATCACGGCCAGAGATGCACCTATCACAAAGGCGGGGGTGTAATTCCCTCCGGCAGTGAGCCAAGGCACCAGGTAGGTGAGGCCTGCGGCTCCCAGCTTGGCAGCCATGCCCGCAAAGCCGGCCAGGGTACCCACCGTTTTACCCCCAAAGAAATCACTGGGCAGCGTTTGGATATTGCCGATGGCCGTTTGAAAACCAAACAAGATCACAGCCATTAGCAGCACGGCAGCTACCGGGCCGCCCGGCCTGGCCATCATCAGCAGGGAGGGTAACATAATGAGACACCCCAGGGTGATGACAAATTTGCGCGTACGGTTAACCGACCAGCCTGCTTTGATGCGGTTTTGGGCAAGCAGCCCACCAAACCATGCGCCCAACATGGCGCCTACATAAGGCACCCACCCATACAGGCCTATGGTGGTCACATCCATGCTGTACACCTCGGAAAGGTAGATGGGAATCCAGAAAACAAACAACCACCAAATGGGGTCAATAACGGCCGAGGCCAGGATGACTCCCCAGCTTTCTTTGTGGGAAAGCATTTTGGCCGTAGGCGGGTTATAGCCTTCGTCAAACTCCCCATCCCCGTCCAGGTCCTGATTTTGCTGGCCCTTTAAAATGTATTGGCGTTCGCTTTCGCTTAGCCAGGGATGCTTTTGGGGAGGAGCTTTCACCAAAATTATCCAGGGCACCAGCCACAGCAAGCCCACCAGCCCCACCAGCACAAAGATGGCCTGCCAGCTAAAGAATATCGTCAGCATGGCGATGAGCGGAATGGAGATAATTCCCCCTATGGAAGCCCCCGAGTTGAAAATGCCCTGTGCAAAGGCCCGCTCTTTGGTAGGAAACCACTCCGCATTGCCCTTGGTGGCCCCGGGCCAGTTGCCGGCCTCAGCAATGCCCAGAATAGAACGAAAAATGCCAAAGCTCAACATGCCTTGTGCAAAGGCATGCAGGGCCGTGGCAACCGACCACACTCCAATCGATAGCACAAAGCCCAGGCGGGTGCCTATCCAGTCAAATATTTTGCCGAAAATAGCCTGACCAAATGCGTATGAAAACACAAAAACCACGGAAATGATCCCGTAAATGGCTTTGCGCTCATCCTCCGAATGATTGGGGTAGAGATCAACAGAAATATCGGGCCAAAGCACGCCCAGCGATTGCCTGTCAATGTAGTTGATGATTGCCGCAAGGGCAATCAGACCCACGACCCACCATCTCAGTCCTTTAAGTTTCATTTGCTTGAGGGTTAGGAGTTAGCTAAAAAATCTTCCCTGGCCGGACTGAACACATCGATCAATACGCCGGGCTGTTTGCATACGCAGCCGTGAAGGGCATGCGGCGGCACGTAATAGGAGTCTCCGGCACGTATGGTGTGCACCTGATCGCCTATGGTCATTTCAAATTCGCCACTTTCTACATAGGTCACCTGGGAGTGGTGATGCTCGTGCAGGGCTCCTACGGCCCCCGCTTCAAAGGCTACCTTCACCAGCATGATCTTGTCGTCATAGCCCATCATCTGTCGTTTGAGTCCCGGGCCAATCTCTTCCCAGGGGGTCTCTTGTCCGAAAAAAAACTCTTTAGTTGGTTGAATTTGCATACTTGTATGTTATTGTATGTTGTGTAAATTAAGGAACAGACTGAACCGCTATTCGGCCCTCCCATTCATATTGGTTTCCATTTATGGATAGCTGATGCCGGACCGTGGAGGCTTCCGGGCCAGTGTATAGCATAAAAGTCCATTGGCTGCCCCCTGAAGTACGGATGCTAAAAACCGCATAGTCCCTGTCTATATGTAAGCGTTCCAGGCCAGCGACCTGGCTAAAAGGCCCCGTAGGTATTTCACTCACGGGATCGTAGCTGCCGTGAGGCTCAAGGATAGTAAGAAAAACGGGATTCTTTGCTGCGGGCTTGCGGTGAATCAGAAAAGCATCCCTACGCAGGTTGAAATGGGGGTCATGTGCGCCTATTCTGGCCAGAATGGCCTGGTCGCCAGCTTCGGCCAGGGCCGTAAGGGTGTAAAATTGCTGGTCTTTAATCCAGTTAAAGCGCAGCAGGGGACTGTCCACCGCTGCCCTGGCCTCCGCATAAACATGCTGGTAGCCATGTGCCTCCCCCATCACCTCAGGAGGCTCAGCGGTCTGATAAGCCACATTCATGTCCAGCAGCTGCCCCGCATGGTGAAAAGGCAGATCAAACTGGTGAGTACCTTCCCCCACCACCTGCAGCAGATCAATCAGTATGGGTTTGTACAGTTGGGGTGGCTGCCACAACACCAGGCTGCGGTAGAGTTCCAGCCCTTCATAAGCGTGTACCTCCCTGGCAGAAACAAATTGCAGCCTTTCCTGGCCAAAGTCGTATGAACGAATTTCGGAATGGTGCTGGCTGGCCAGCTCGTACTGCCCCCCAAAATGGGAGCGGCCATCCACCACCAGGGTATTGTGTGCCAGGCTCTGTTTGGCCCAGCTGTTGTTTTCGGGCAGGTACCTGCCGCCAGCTTTTTGGTCGATGTTCACCCAGCGCGCTGCGCCATAGTCCTGCAGCACCTCCGTGGCACCATCGTACAGGCAGTAGGCCAGCTTGTCGTAATGGCCATGCCCCAGCCCCTGTGCGGTGCATTTAAAGGGCACACTGATGGTGGTGCGGGTATTGGAAGCCCGCATGATGGCCAGGGCGCCCTGGCTGCCATCGGCCCCGTCGCGCAGCATCACAGAGGACCGCCGGAAGGGCCGCAACTGCCCCTGCTGCAAAGCGCTGGCCAGGGCAAAGCCGTTTTGGTCCAGCGAAACAGTACCCTGCTGGCGGGCGATGTCCACCAGTTGGGGATCCTGCGTTTGTCCATAGGCAATGTTCACCGCAGTAATGACCGAGGAAGCCATAAAAGACATGCCCTTCTGAGCGTCATTGATGGGAAAAAATACCCCGGCCTCATCGGTTTGCTGCAGCAGGGCATACACTGCCCGTATGAGCAGGCTGTCGCGGTAGGCAAAAATGTTCAGCTCCGGCCGGTAATGATCCAGTGCCTGGGCAAAGAGCATGAAGGGCGTCATGGCGTAGCGCTGGTAATAGGGGCCCTCAGTGTAATACCCATCAGGCGAAAAAGCATAATCTATCTGGGCCAGAAAGCCCGCCCTGCTTTGGCCTTTTTCGTAAATGTAGCCTCCGTCATTGTCGGTTTCTCCGCTTGCCCTTTGGCGCAATGGCAGGCCGTAAAGGGCCCGTTGCAGCAGCTCCTCATCCCGCATCACAATGGCGATCATGCCCACGGCGGCATTGCCCCAGGTGCTGTGGTTGTGGATGCGGTTGAAAAAACGCGGATTTTCCACAGAAAGGAAGTCGGCATAGGGCCGGAAAAGCTGCGTTTCCAGCTGGCGGCGTTCCGCCGCCGAAAGGTACTCATACACCGCATCATAGGCCTGAGCGGTATATACCAGCCAGTTGGCGTCGTTGAGGCATTGCCAAAACAGCTTGCCCCTGGCATAGGACTTTTCGGCCGGATGCAGCGTCAAAGAAGGAAAGATGCGGGCGTATTCCAGCAGCATGGCCTTCACAAAGTCGGCATATTCCTTTTTTCCCTGAATCTGGTACAGACTGCCCGCCAGCAGCATGCTGCGGTAGTTTCGTTTGTGCTGCTCGTGGGTGTAGCCACCTGCCATGTCTTTGGGCAGGGGCACCTGTATGCCCTGTTGCATAGCGGCTTCTACCTGCTGCACGGCTTCGGCCACAGCCCGCTCAAAGAGCGGGCCTGCCTGCTCTGCCCGCATGGCAGCCACCCCTTCCCTCGTCAGAATGAGAGAAGGATGCTGCTGGGCCAGCAATGCCTCAGCCATACAGCTGAACACCATCAGTATGAAGACCAACCTGCTCATTGTTTATTTTGGTTTTGATGATAGGTGATCTGATTTCCCACCCAGGCATCATCATTTGACTCAATGCCTTCGCTGGCTTCAAAGTGAATACTGCTCAGCTCAATAACCGGCTCACCCACAATCAGGTGCAGTTTCAGCTTTTTGCTGTTGATAAACTGTAGCTCCTCCAGCCGGGCCAGCTGCACCCCATGCAGCAGCACTGCTGCTGCGTACTTGTTTCGCCTGTTCTGGCCCACGTTTTCGAAGGTAGTGCGGCTCAGTTGCACAATGGGCCCAAAAGTACTCTCATCCGTGCCGCCCCGGTAGAGCCCCAGGGCCAGGCCACCTATATCCTTAAAGGTGCAGCCATCCACCACCACATTCTCCACATTGTAGATGCCCAGGTCGTCGGTTTCTTTGTCGGCAGCCAGTACGTTGCCCGTAATATTTTCAAAGTGGCAATTGATGAGGGAAATGGAATCGGCAAAGGTGTGTTTAAATATTTTGATAAACTCAAAGCTGTGATTGACATCCAGGTCCCGCACCTCACAGTCGGCCACCGTCAGCTGGTAATTGTCGATCATGGCGTAGCGGCTGGTGCGAATCACGGCATTGCCGGGCTTGTCGTCGCTGCTTTTGCCCGAAATAGAAAGCCCCTCCAGCCTGAGCGAGCCGCCGTTTTCTATGTTGAACAAACTGCTGCGTTCAAAGGTCAGCAGGGGTTTGCCTGCCAGCCCGGCCGCTGCCCTGATGGTGAGGGGGTGTACCAGGTCAATGGATTTGGTGTGTGAATAGGTAGCCGCCTCGCTGAGCTCCAGTATATCGCCGGGAGCCGACTGGCGCACAGCCTCGTAGAGGGCATTTTCCTTGGCAGGCACGGCGATCACCTTGCCCGTGTTGAAGTGAATGCGGTAGTCGCGTTTGGGGTACCAGCTCACCCCCGTATTGTGCCCCCCCGGCCGCTCAATGCGCTGGTCGGGTCCTATATCGGGGTAGGCGGGAGCCGTAAGCACGCCATCTTTGGATTCAAACTCAATGGCTTTGCGCTCAAAGCCCTGCTTCAGCACCTGCCCCTTGTACACGGGAAAGTCCATATCGGGTCCCAGCAGGTTGTCGCGAAATTCAATGCCGCTCACGTCATCGTAAACAGTGAAAATGTTCTTTTTGTGATGGTGATAAAAAATGTTGCTCACTATGGCCGAGTTTACAGGCACGACACTGCGCTCTTCGTCGCTGCCCGCACACAGCTGTATGTGGTCGCAGTCGATGAGGAGGTTGTTGGCTGCCAGGGCGTTTTTTACCTGGAAATAGCGGTTCAGGGGCGAATTGGGCACCCCGTTCATGACGACCAGGGCTCCCCTGAAGCGGTAGCCGGTAAGCCCCTGCAGGTAATTGCGGCGCACCGTCTGGTTTTCATTGATGATGCGAATGCCGCCCGTATTGGGTTTGCCATTTCCAAAAAAGTAGTTGTTCTCCACCAGGGTTTCGTTGCCGTGGCGCATGGTGAGGGTGCCCTGGCATTCAAAAAAGGTGTTGTTGCGAAAGGTATTGCCGCAGGATTTGTTGGAAATGATCTCCAGCTCGCCGCTGCACCATTCAAAATAGTTGTCTTCTACCAGGGTGTTGGAGTTGCTGAGGGAGTAGTGGCTGGTGCCAATGCGCAGGCTTTCGCCCCCATTGGAGCCCAGGGTGGGCCGGTAGCCAAAATGGTTGTGGTCGATGCGGTGCTTGTTTTCGCGGCTGTCTTCGGACTTGAGGCGCACGGCCAGGGTTACGCCCTGGTTGCGTTTGCCCACCAGGTAATTGTGGTCAAAGCGGTTGTGCTGGCCGTAGAGGGCCACCCAGTAGTTGGAGTCAAAGCGCTCGGGGGGGTTGTAGTCGTCTATCACACATTCGGTTACCCGGCAGTTATAGCAGAGGGTATCATCATTGACCTTAAATGCGATCACCTCCCCCGTAGGCGTGTATCCATTGCGGAATACCAGCCCTTCTACCTCCAGGTATTTGCCTCCCAGCCGGAGGTTGGACTGCCCTTCGAGCAGCACCTTTCCCTTTTCTTCTGCCAGCAGGCGGATGGGCTTGTCTGGCTCTCCTTCTCCTTTCAATACCAACTCCGCATCCTTCCACACCCCATTGGCCAGTACGATCTGGTCGCCGGGGCGGGCCTGGCGTACGGCCTGCTCAAAGGCTTGTAGGTCCCTGACCAACACCCGGCTCTGAGGGGAATTGCAGGCTGGTAAGCTCAGCGCCCATCCTAATACAATATAATAGAGGTATCGTATTTTCATTAATCCTAATTTAACTAAACATCTTCCTTTTACTCCCTCGTATTTACCAGTGGCACACTGGCCACCGGTAAATACAAAGAAGTACTACCTACTACATCAATGGTTTTGTGCATCTTCAATGCGATACTTCCAGACTGTAATATTTCACCTTGGAGAAGGCTCCTTCGTCGCGGGTCACCAGGTAGTTACCTGCCTTGAAGTAGTTTTCAAATACGCCCCAGCGCCGGAGGTCTTCGTCCTCAAACAGCATGCTCTCGCCTTCATTGAGCGTAACTTTCAGCATGCCATCAGAAGCGACCACCTCCAGGCTGAATTTGTCAAAGCCCACTTCCTGCTGGAATGACTGGCTTTCATCTGTCCAGGCGCTGGTAAACAGAATTTCTCTGTCAGATGCCGATTTGTTTTTCAACACCTTGCGGTGCACCCGCACTTTGCCATTCACCCAGTAGATTTTAAGCACTGGAGGCGCATTGTTATCATCCTCTCCAATCATATCGCGTTGTTCGTCGGTCAGTCTTCCGTGGATTTGCATCACTATCACCCGGTGGTAGTTTCCCGACTCGTCTTTTGAGATGTCGGCCATCGCCAGGGTACCCTTCATCCTGCCGCCCTGGGCGAAGGTCCAGTTGGTGTTGTTGCTGCCCGGCTCCATTTGCTCCCGCAGCTCGGTACGCGAGTAAGAAGAGTTGGGCGTGCTAGAACCCGGGTAGGCATAAAACACCAGGGAGCCGTCGGTGGAGTCGTTGTACATAAACTCCTTCAACCGCTCGTCGGTGGCATAGTTGAGTATTTCGGGTGGCTCCACTTCGGAAGGACTACCCACTGGAAGGTTACCCTTCCAGTGGGTCAGGTCGATATGTGGCAGGAAGTAGTCCACCCCTTCCACCTTTTCTTTGGGAGGCGGGGGTTCATTGTCCGGTATTTCCGGGCCTTTTTTTGCGCAGCTACTGCTCCACATTACCATTGCAGGCAAGAGGAAACACCAGAGCGTGAGGGACCAAAGGCGCTGCTTTTTCATATTAATCTTCTACGATGGTGAAGGTATCTATGCGGCATTCCACGCCTACATTGCTCACAAAAATGGCCACCTCATCGTGCTCACCCGAATTGAAGGCCACCGAAGCCAGTACGTAGGTGCTGGGGTCCGACTGGTCGTTGAGGTTGACCGAAGCAATGGTGGCGGGCTCCACCAGGGCGGGGTCATTCACGGCTCCACCCAGAATGGCTACGGAGAGCGTACCCACCGGCGAGGACTTCATGGTGTAGTAAAAGGACACGATGTAGTCGGTATTTTTCAGCACCTTAATCAGCTGGTAGGCGATGCGGTCACCGCCGGAGGGCAGCTTGGCCGCTTTTACCCCTTCGTGCACGGGGCTGGAAGTGATTTGTATCACCCCGCCCAGGTCGCCGTTTCGCCAGTGGTCGCGGTAGTTGTCATTGCCCTTTTCGTCAAAGCCCGGATTCAAAATCACAGGCACAAAGGGAACGACCTTCTCTTCTACTTTTACCGCCGTGGAGTAGGTGTTTTGCGCTCCCAGCTTGTCGGAGGCCGTCAGGCTCACGGTGTACGTTCCCTCCCCCGGATACACGTGGGTGGGATTTTTCTCGTTGGAGGAAGAGCCGTCGCCAAAGTCCCAGGCAAAGTCTGTAGCCGAAATAGAAAGGTTGGTAAAGGAAATCTTCTTGAAGTCGGCTTCATCCTGGGTGAAGCTGAAGTTGGCCGAGGGAGGCGTTTTGTCTG
>RFHT01000066.1 GCA_003696835.1 Bacteroidota bacterium | reverse complement strand
GGAGTGGAATTCAGGCGGATGTTTGAAAAACAGCATGCCGACAGCTTATGGATGACCACCGCCCTGCGTATGAATGCCACATTCCCCTACATCCTGCCCATTATCCAGCTGCCCAGCAGCCCCCCTATGGCCGTGATGGACGCTGGCGCCATGGACAATTACGGTACCCAAACGGCCATCAAGTACCTGTTTGAATTCAAAGAGTGGTTTGCTGAAAATACCGAAAGTGTCATCTTCATTCAGATACGCGACAATGACCGGGAGGATCCCATCACCGACCTCAGTGCCCAGGACTATTTCAGCCAGATGATGTCGCCACTGGGAGGGGGCTACTACTCCATCACCGAGTCCAGGGATCTGGCCAACGAATACCTGTTGCGCTTTGCCAAGGAATGGTATCCGGGGCAGATGGAGGTCATTACCTTTGAGTACCCGCGTGAGACCAGCAGCGAACCCGCTTCTCTGAGTTTTCACCTCACCCAGCGCGAAAAACGCAACATTTACAACTCCCTCAACACGCCCAACAACCAGAAAAGCTTCTCGCTGGTGCGTCAGCTCTACCGGCCTGAGCTGCTGGCCAGGGGCGAAAAAATTTCCGCTTACCAGGAGGGAGGTTCCAGGTAAAACAGCCTGGCCCGCTGCCGCTAAGGCAGGCAGGGCAGGAACAGTGCCCTTACGAATGCCTATTTCACTATGCCCAGGTGCAAAATCCGGGAGCCGGTTTGGTTCACGGGGTTGACACTCTTGCCCACCACTATGCCATCTTCAGGGGCAAAGTATTCGCGCACTACATCGCCGTAGATGTTGCGTACCAGTGCAATGCGCTGATCTTTTTTGACAAAATCGGTAATATGGGGAAAGACTTCCAGCACCCCGCCTGCATTTGTGTAGAGCCAATAGGAATGGCGGCAGAAAATGCTGGGTTCTTCCGGCTCAATAATGGGCTCATCTATCATGTCCAGGTCGCTCATCACATTGGCAATGCCTGTAATGGCAGAGCGGATCATACCTTTTTGAAATTTGTGGGGATCGCCGGCTTCCACGGTAATGGCATGTATGCCCAGGTCGGCAGCAGCACTCCTGAGGGTACCGTCGGCGCCTTCGTTGTTGACGATGATTTCGGCATTTTGCAGCCTGGCCATACGGGCTGTTACCGGATCGTGCATGTCGGCTCGTATGTAGTAGGAGTTGATGCGGCCAAAGCTGGCCGTATGCAAATCAATGAGGTACTCAAACTGCCTGACAATTTTGTTGATGATGCGGTAGGCATATACCTCGCTGATATTGCCGTTGGCTTTGCCCGGCATGAGCCGGTTGAGGTCGGCCCCGTCATTGAAATAACGCTGATTGATCAAAAAACCCGGAACATTAACCACCGGCACTCCCACCAGGGTACCCCTCAGCTCCTCCACCCTGAGCAGGTGAAACACCTTCTGGATGACAGGCAGGCCGTTGAGCTCGTTGCCGTGAACAGCAGCTGTAAGCCCCAGTACTGGGCCATCTTCTTTGCCACGGGCTACCATGACAGGCACGAGTATGGGCTGGGCCATACCGCTGGAAACAATGTGTACCCAGTAGCGGCTGATACTGCCGGGTGAAACAGTTTCCAGCTTGAGTTGCTTGACGACAGGTGAATGGTTTTGCATCTTATTCCAGCATGATTTCTTGTATCAGAGCGGGGTCATTGTTCATGGAGCGAAACAGGCGGCTGCGCAGTTTGCCCTTCTGGCTGATCAGAATCTGAGCCATTTTGTCGATGGCAATGAGCGAGAGCAGCGTCTGAATATATCCTTCAATAAGGCCATCCAGGGCAATGCCCAGTTTGTTGAAGTCTTTGCGGTCCATCATCATCAGGCGGTTGGCATCTGAGCTGAAGGTTCCGTCGCCCAGATTGACCGAGAGATTGGTACCCAGCATGCCCCAAGAATCCGTGCCGCTATCTAAATGGTCGAGCAGGGGGTCTTTGGCACGACGTGCATAAATGGCAATGGGCTTGATGCCTCCCGGCATACTGCCCACCATCATGCGTAGATCGGCTACAAATATGTTGTTTTTTGGGTTGGGAATGGTGCCCACATGGTAGTATTTACCCACTTCACCCACCGAGCTCCAGTGGTAGTTGCCTATCAGGCTTTGAACGATAAAGAGATCGTAATCAAACTCCATGTCCATAAAGGCCTGAAGTTCCCGTTCGCTGGTAATGGTAAACACTCCCTGGCCGGCGTTGCTGTAGGGAATCTTGATAACGGCGTGCCCCCCCATCTTTTTTACCCAGAAGGGCACTTCTCCCTTGCGTACATCCCATATCGTTTCGGGTGTGAGAATTTGCAGACCCGAATTGGCGAGCTTCAGTTCGGCATTGAAAAAGTCGTAGGCCTTGGCAGCCATCATTTTGTTGCGCCCTCCTGCCAGACATACAATGATGGGGTTGAGCACAATGGTTTTGCAATAAACGGGAATGCGGCTCCAGGGGCGTTGGGTTACGTAGCGAAAGGCGGCACGTATGGGGTGCCACTGTCCATCGCTTCCCTTTACCTCCATTACCTGTTCGCGATAGCGCACCGGCGGGTCCTCGTCCCATTCGTAGTAAGGTACAAAGTGTACCGGCTCCTTAAATACATCGGCCATGGCCGCCGCATAACCAGAGGCCTCCATGGGGTTTTTGTCATACAACACAGCCAGGCCGCCATGCACTTTGCGCCGGCTTTTTACCACCCGCTTAAAGATGCGCTCTATGTACAGGCGATAGCCCCCCTGCTCGAGGTTTTCATCCAGCAGGGGCATAGATTTCTGGCCCGAAGGAGAGGAGTTGGTTTCGATCAGGACCATCTGGCGGTCGCCTTTGGCACTGGTGACGTGAAACAAGTCGGCCCCTGCATGGAAAAAATAGCGGGGCTTGTAAGCAATCAGGCTGGCCAGGTAGTCTTTGTTAACGCGGGGATTGAGGTGGCAGTAACGGTTAATGATACGGTCTTTGTCCAGGTTCATAAAGAAGGCTACCAACGGGTGTATCTGGGCGTTGAGGGCCCGGGGGTACCAGTGGCGGTGCGCTTCAAACTCGCCCGGCTGTACGAGCCGGGGTATGAGTAAGTCTTTTGAGGCTGCAGGTGTTGGGCTCATGGCTGTTTGTTTGTGCATTGTATAATGGGAAAGAACATGAGACAAGCTTGTCTTTTCTCCCCTACCATGTGGCAAGTCTCCGCCATTTTTCCGAAAAATCCTAACATTTTTTGATGAAAAACCTATCTTTGTCCCCACTGTTTTCACCGCCGGGCCAGCGGAGATGTAGTTGCCTCAATTGCCTCATTTTTAGTCATATTGGCTGAAGATAACGATGGGTAAAGACTTTTCCGACTTCCTGCAAAGTCCGCCTACTTAAAAGAAGCCAGGGCCCATGCCAAAACGCTCTTCTAAGTCTAAGCGCCCCCTGCTTGCCGCCCAGTTGCAGCTGCACGTGGCCATTGTGCTGTTTGGATTTTCGGCCATACTGGGCAAACTCATCCAACTGCCTGGAACGGCCATTGTTTGGTACCGGCTGCTGTTCACCCTGCTGGGCCTGTGTTTTTTGCCCGGCCTCATTGGCCGGGTGCTGCGCATTCCCCGCCCGGCCCTGGGGCGCATTGCCCTCATAGGCGTGTTGTTGGGCCTGCACTGGCTCACCTTTTTTGAATCCATCAAATACGGCAATGTGAGTGTTACGCTCAGCTGCTTTGCCTCCAGTGCCCTGTTTACGGCCTTCATTGAGCCCGTATTTTTCCGCAGGCGTATAAGGTGGATAGAACTGCTGCTGGGGGCGGCCGTGATTCTGGGCTTTGTGTTTATGTTTGGGTTTGTGGGGGGAAAATTTATGACCGGCATGCTCATCGCCATCCTCTCTGCCGTGCTCATTGCCGTAGCAGGTGTGTTGAATAAAAGCGTGGTGGGCCAGTACGACGTGATGGCCATCACCTGGGTAGAGTTTCTCGCGGGCTTTGGGGCCGTGAGCCTGTTGCTGCCCCTGCACGAGGCCCTGTTTCCGGGGCAAATGGCCTGGCCAGGCAAAATGGATCTGCTTTATCTGCTACTGCTGGCCCTGCTGTGTACGGTATGGGGCTATACCCTCATGATGAAAGCTCTGCGAAGAGTATCGGCCTTTGAGGTCATGCTTTCCATGAACCTGGAGCCCATTTATGGCATGCTCATGGCGGCT
Source organism: Bacteroidota bacterium (assembly GCA_003696835.1). Lineage (GTDB taxonomy): Bacteria > Bacteroidota > Bacteroidia > J057 > J057 > J057. Next base: position 8,481 of record RFHT01000066.1, on the reverse strand, counting down.
TTTTTCTTTCGGGAGTACGAAGAACTCAACCTCGGTTTCTACCTGGGGGCCTTCCTCATCCTGCTGGCCGTGCTGGTGTATGCGCTGTGGGGCAGGCCGAAAAATCCGGTGTAGCATGCGTGTTTGGAAGTGGCCAGATAGCCAGTTCGCCCAAACCTGGCAGCGCTATTTTTCCACCCAAACCGGCCGTGTTCCCTTCTCGCTTAGGCCAAGCAAGTGGGGGAGGGGATTGCTGCCCTCAAAGCTCAGGGCCGATGCAAACAGCATGTACTCACTTCCAAAAAATGCAACCCAGTGCGGCGCCAGCGGGGCGGCCAGTTGCAGCAGCCTGCGCCGCTGGCCCAGGGAGTCGATCACCTCGAATGAACGCTTGCCCCAGTAGGCAATCAGCAGGCTCCCATGGTGGTAGTCCACATCAAACACCTGGTTTCTGCCCAGGGGGGCATCCTCCACCTGTTCATCGGTCAGGTTTTGCCATTGGTGCAACACCCGGCCCTGCTCATTGGTGAGCAGGCAGCTGTTTTCCCCCAGCAGCAGCAGCCGGCCATGCGCGAGTTTTCGCAGCCTTTTCAGGGGAATGCCGGCCTGCAGGTAGCTTTGGGGGACGCCGCCCTTTTTGAGTATATAAACGCCCGGATAGGTACAAAACACGATTTCTGCTTCCGATTTCATAAAAAAACCGCCTTCTCCCACTCGCCAGGAGTCCACAAACCAATCCCAGATGACCCGCGGCTTTTCTCCAACTTTAAACGTTAAGACCCTGGCCTCAAAATGCCCGCCGGTGTGTCGCCTTTCGATGAGGTATATGTCCTCATCCCGGCTGCTGAGCAGGTAGTCGCTGGCAGCAAACCCAGACTGCAGAAGCAGACGGGGGGTTGAGTCCCGGTGCCAGATCATCAGGCAGGCGTGGTGTTGGGGATCCTGCAGGGGAGCTACGTAGGGCCACAGCAGGTAATCTCCCACGGCAATCATATTGCCCGTTGGGTGGGCGCTGAGCTGCAAAGCTGCCAGCAAAGCACAGCCACACAGACCGAGGCGAAGAATGGCGGGGGGTAGATTCATTTGATCGGAACTAATTGAATGATAATGAGTGTGCTATTTCGGTGGCGTTTTTTCGGCCAGGGCATTGATGTGCATATTCTCCAGCAGCTTCAGCTGCTGGGGATGTGCCAGCACATTGATCATAGCCTGCCCCAATCTGCTGGTGGTGGTTACGTGTTTGGATTTTTTCAGCAGGGGAAAAAAGGGGCGTAGGATGGCATAGACGGTATTGTACCAGCCCGTTCTGGATTTGATTCCCCTTTCGGGAACGATGAAGCCGGGCCTGAAGGCATACGCATCCCGGAAGCCTTTTTGAAACAGCATGTTCTCCGTCCGGCCTTTCACGCGTGCCCACATGCTCCTGCCCTGTTCGGAGCTGTCGGTACCGGCCCCCGACACATAAACGAATACCATTTGGGGGTTGAGTTCGTACAGCAGATCGGCCAGTATCTGGTGTAGGTGTAGGTAATGTGGGTATATTCCGCTTCACTCAGGCCCAGGGCCGATACGCCCATGCAGTGGAAGCAGGCATCATAGCCGGCCAACTGCTCCCGTATCTCTTCCAGCCTGGAAAAATCGGGCAGCAGCACCTCCTGCAGTTTGGGGTGGTCCATGTTAAGGGTGCTGCGGTTGATGGCCAGTACCTTTTGTATAGCCGGGCTGTCGAGGCATTCCAGCAGTACGCCTTTGCCCACCATGCCGGTGGAGCCAGTAAGAATGATATTCATAGTTAGTGTTTAAGCATTAAATGATCCGTCGCAGATGAATTGACCTTGTGGGCAGTAGCCTTGTTCACGCCTCCTTGCCTACTGCCAGCTTTTCGGCCAGGTATTTGGCTGTGTAAGAACGCTGCACTTCCAGCAGGCCTTCGGGCGGCCCCTGATACAGCAGTTCACCGCCTGCCTCGCCCCCTTCGGGGCCCAGGTCAATGAGCCAGTCGGCACATTTGATTACGTCCAGGTTGTGCTCAATGATGAGCACAGTATTGCCCTGTTCCACCAGTTCATTCATGGCACTGAGCAGTTTTTTGATGTCGTCGAAATGCAGGCCGGTGGTTGGTTCATCAAAGAGGTAAAAGGTGCCCTGCTGCTGGCTGCCCTGGCTGAGGAAGAAAGCCAGTTTCATTCGCTGGGCTTCCCCTCCGGAGAGGGTGCTGGTGCTCTGGCCCATGCGCAGGTAGCCCAGCCCCACCTTTGTCAGCACTTCCAGTTTGTTCACAATTTTTTTATTCCCCTCAAAAAAGGCCAGGGCTTCAGATATGGTCATGTTGAGCACATCGTCTATGTTTTTGTCCTTGTAGGTCACTTCCAGCACATTGCGCTTGAAACGTTTGCCGTTGCAGGCTTCGCAGGTGAGGGTCACATCGGGCAAAAACTGCATTTCGACCGTCACAGTTCCTTCTCCCTGGCATTCATCGCAGCGGCCGCCGTCCACATTGAAAGAGAAATGGCCGGGTTTGAGGCCCTTAATTTTGGCCAGGGGCAGGGAGGCATAGAGGGTACGGATATGGTCGTAGGCCTTGAGGTAGGTGGCGGGGTTGGAGCGTGCGCTGCGGCCCACGGGGCTTTGGTCCACCATTTCTACATGCTGTATCATGTCCAGTTCACCGCTGAGCTCCTGGTAGAAGCCTCCTTTGAGGCCGGGCTGGCCGATGTGTTTGCGCAGGGCGGGGTAGAGCACCTGCTGTATGAGGGTGCTTTTCCCGGAGCCGCTCACACCGGTTACTACTGTAATGGCATGCAGGGGTACTTCGAGGTCTATGCCCTTGAGGTTGTGCATGCGCGCTCCTTTGAGCTGTATGCTGTTTACCTTTTTGCGGCGCCTGCCGGGTAGGGGAATTTCCGCTTTGCCCGCCAGGTAGCGGGCCGTAAGGGTATTGGCCTGCATCATTTCCTCCCATTTGCCATTAAAGACCACCTCGCCGCCCAGCTCTCCGGCTCCCGGCCCCAGGTCGATGAGCTGATCGGCTTTTCGCATAATGCTTTCGTCGTGTTCTACTACGATGACGGTGTTGCCCTGCTGGCGCAGGGACTGGAGTATTTGTATGAGTTGGTCGGTATCTCTGGGGTGCAGGCCAATGCTGGGTTCGTCCAGTATGTACATGGAGCCCACCAGGCCGCTGCCCAGGGAGGTCGCCAGGCGGATGCGCTGCATTTCGCCTCCTGAGAGGGTATTGATCTTGCGGTTGAGGGTGAGGTAGCCCAGGCCGGCACGGTTGAGGTAGTCGATGCGGCGGGTAATTTCCTGCATCAGGCGTCGGGCAATGATCTGCTCCTGGTCGGAGAGGTCCAGCCCGTGCAGGACCTGCTGCAGCTCATCGAGCTGCATGAAGAGCAGGTCGGAAATGCTGTAGCCGCCCACCTTGACGTAGTTGGCATCCTTGCGTATGCGGCTGCCCTTGCACTCGGGGCAGCGGGTGTAGCCGCGGTAGCGGGCCAGCATAACCCGGTACTGGATTTTGTGCATTTTGGTGCCCAGGTAGTCAAAAAACTGGTTGATGCCCCAGGCGCCCTTAATGCCTTCCCAGAGCATGTTTTTTTCGTCCTCACTGAGGGAGAAATAGGGGCGGTGAATGGGGAAGCCGGCGGCTGCGGCAGCCTGTATAAAGTTGTGCTGGTATTTGCTCATGACTTCGCCTTTCCAGGGGGCCACGGCCCCTCCATACACCGATAGGCTTTTGTCGGGTATCACCAGGTCTTCATCTATGCCCAGAATGCGCCCAAAGCCTTCGCAGCGGGGACAGGCGCCATAGGGGTTGTTGAAGCTGAAGAGGTTGACCGAGGGGAGCTCAAAGCTGATGCCGTCGGCCTCGAAGCGCTCGGAGAAGTGCTGCAGGGGTCCGTCGTCCACTTTGACGATGCAGTTGCCCAGGCCTTCCTGGTAGGCCGTCTGTACACTTTCGGCCAGGCGGGCCTGCAGGGCCTGCAGCTCGTCTTTGTTCAGCACCAGGCGGTCGATCATGAGCAGGAACTGCTCGCGTTCGGGCAGCTCCTGTGTTTCGAGTACTTCCTCTATGTCCAGCAGTTGTCCTTCTTCCCATATCCGGCTGAAGCCCTTTTGCAGGCTGAGTGCCAGCTCGGCCCGGTAGCCCTTTGAGCGAACTTTTACGGGGGCGAGTATATAAATTTTTGCCCCCTTTTCGTTATTTAATATAACATCAGCAACGTCCTGTATAGTATCGCGTGTGACCAGTTTACCGGACACAGGTGAATACGTTTTGCCTGCCCTGGCGAACAGCAGCTTGAGGTAGTCATACACCTCTGTAACCGTCCCTACTGTGGAGCGGGGATTGGACGTACTCACTTTCTGCTGAATGGCCATTGCTGGTGCAATTCCCTGAATATAATCTACTTCCGGCTTTTCCATTCGCTCCAAAAACTGCCTGGCATAGGAGCTGAGGCTCTCTACATAGCGCCGCTGGCCTTCGGCATAGAGGGTGTCAAATGCCAGGGAGGATTTGCCCGACCCACTCACTCCGGTGACTACCACCAACTGATTTCTGCCAATTTTTACAGAAATATTCTTCAGATTATTAACTCTGGCATTCTTTATGTGTATATATTTCATACTGAATTAAAGGTCCTTTGATTTGCATCAAAACGTTTTAAAAAGTATATTTGTTCCTAATTGCGGGGACAAAAGTCCAAACTTAGCAATTATTCTCTTTTCAATACACAGCGTACATTTCCCTAACACACAAATTTAGAATTTTTATAACAGGCAGAGACATTTATGAAAAATGTTTACGTGACTTAACTTCAAACACAAAGTCATGGAGAAGGCGCTTATTAAGAAAACTCAAGACCGTGACCTCATCAAAGGTTTCATGGCGGGCAATGACAAATGTTTTGACATTTTGCTCCAACGTTACAAATCCAAAGTCTTTACTACCATCTACCTCATTGTAAAGGATCGCTGTGTAGCCGAAGACCTCTTCCAGGATGTAATGATCAAAGTCGTGCGGATGATCCGTTCCGGCAAGTACAACGAAGAAGGCAAGTTCCTCCCCTGGGTAATTCGCATTGCACGAAACCTCGCAATCGACCATTTCCGAAAAGTACAACGCAATCCTATTCAACGCGAAAGTGAAGATTATGACATTTTTCACTCGGTACAACGCGCTGAGGGAAGCTCGGAAGAAAAGATAATAAGCGAGGAGAATGCGCGTTATATTAGGGAGCTCATACAACGACTGCCCGATAAACAAAGAGAAGTATTGATCATGCGTAGCTATGCCGATTTGTCCTTTAAGGAAATCGCCCGGCTAACCAATGTGAGCATCAATACGGCCCTGGGCAGGATGCGGTATGCACTTCTGAATTTGAAAAAATTGGCAGAAGAATCCGGAATGCCTCAAGGTTATGAAACAAAAGTTCACAGATGACGACATCATAAGATTCCTCTACGACGAAATGGAGCAAGGCGAGAGCGAACGCTTCCTCGACGCGCTCTGTTCGGACGAAGATCTTTGGGAACGCTATGAATATTTTCAGGAGATTGTAGAAAAGACCGCCGGTCTCAGCTATGAACCTTCTGAGTATTCATGTCAGCAAATTATGGCCTATGTGGCTGTAACTTCGCCCCAGCCCGAAGATGTACGTGGAGGGGCTCCCTACCTGGCGGGGCTCAAAGGACGCAAGCTGAGTACCAACGCCATTCTGATGTTTGTGCTGGCCCTCTTTGGCTCCATCACCATCATCGGCTCGGTGTATCAGATGCACAAAATCCAGCAGGAAAGCCAGCATACCGAGGCCAACTTCCAGGAAGTGGACCTTCGCTGGGATGCACCTGAACTGGATACCAGAATCCACGATGCCCAAAACGCCGTAAATGAAATTAAAAACCTGAAGAAACTGCAATAACACGATCAGGTGACAACAGCATAAGGGCGCATACAATGGTATGCGCCCTTATTTTTTTGTGGGCCGGCACACACTCTCCCCCCTCAAAACTCCCACTCCCCCGCCGCATTGCGGCTGAGCAGGTCGGTGGTTTCTATGGCCGATACCGGCAGGCCGCCATAAATATGGGGAAAGACCTGCCCCTCCCGCCCGGGCTCCCATTTGAGCAGGGGCTTGATGCGTTTTTCTACTATGCCCAGCACCACCAACTGCTCCTCCCCCTCAAAGTGCCGCTGGGCAGTGTCCAGCAGTTGCGCGCGGGTAGAACAATGGATAAAGCCCTCGGTTTTGAGGGAAGGAGGGCGGTATATGTCGCGGTCTTCCCTGAGAAAGCGCTCCCAGGCCTGGGTTGTGACAAGGTGGTAGATCATACAAGGTGTATCAAAGGGTGTCAGGCCCTGCTGAAAGGCGTTTTTGAGGGAATGAAGCTCAAACACCTTCCCGGCTGGCACCGTATAATGAATTGAGTGATGCAAATAAATAAAACAGCCCTGATTATCTGGCTTTTTTTTTCGCAAATAAGTTTCACAAATTATTGAAAAATATGAAAGAAGTCATCCCCAAAACCGCACAGCCACGTGTACTCATCATAGGTGGTGGCTTTGGCGGGATCACCCTGGCGAAAGCCCTGAAAAAAAGTCCCTATCAGGTGGTGCTGATTGACAAGAACAACTACCACACCTTTCAGCCGCTGCTGTACCAGGTAGCCACGGGGGGGCTGGAGCCCGACTCTATTGCTTTTCCGCTGCGGAAGTTGTTTGAGAAGCAGAAGAACCTGCTGTTTCGCATGGCGGAGGTAAGCTCCATAGATGTGGAAGCTAAGCGGGTTCATACCTCCATCGGGGCGATAAGCTACGACTATCTGGTGCTGGCTACGGGCAGTTGCACCAATTTTTTTGGGATGGAGCAGGTAGAGGCGTTGGCTATGGGGATGAAAAACATACCGGAGGCGCTGGATTTGCGGAGTTTGATTTTGCAGAATTTTGAGGAGGCCCTGGTGGAGCCGGAGTATGAGGCCCTGATGAAGTTTGTGGTAGTAGGCGGTGGCCCCACTGGGGTAGAAACTGCGGGGGCACTGGCTGAGCTGAAGCGTTTTGTGCTGCCAAATGATTACCCGGAGCTGGATTTTCACAAGATGGAGATTCACCTGGTGGAGGCAGGTCCCCGCCTGCTGGCGGGTATGAGCGAGGCTTCGGGAGTGGATGCCCGGGAGGCGCTGGAGAAGCTGGGTGTGAAGGTGTGGCTCAATACGGCTGTGGAGGAGTATGACGGCAGGTGGGTGCGTACCAACAAGGAAGGCGAAGACTTTGAGGCGGCCACGGTGATATGGGCCGCAGGGGTGGAGGGCAATGTGCCCGAAGGGGTGTATGGGGAGGCGCTGGGAAATGGCCGGCGCATAGAAGTGGATGAATTTAACCGCGTGAACCTTCATCCGGATGTGTTTGCCATAGGGGATGTGGCGCTGATGCGCACAGCTGACTGGCCCCAGGGGCACCCGCAGGTGGCTCCGGTGGCCATACAGCAGGCCGAAAATCTGGCCTGGAATCTGGACCAGCTGGCAGCAGGCAGGGAGCTGCGGCCGTTTAGCTACTACGACAAGGGCAGCATGGCCACCATTGGGCGCAACAAGGCCGTGGTGGATTACCGTAAGTTGCACCTCAAAGGCCTGATGGCCTGGCTGGCGTGGATGTTTGTGCACCTGCTGTTTTTGCTGGGATTTCGCAACAAGCTGGTGGTGTTTGTCAACTGGGTGTGGAGCTACCTCACCTACGACAAGGGCACGCGTCTCATCATACGGCCCTACCGGCGCAAAATGCGCCTGCCTGTGGGGCAAAGCTAAGGAATGCTCAAAAACTATGGCGGTGCCTCCCGGCGCGCGCGAAGGTGGGGGTTGAAATTACTACCGTATGCATCAGTAATTGCGTCAGTGCTTTTTGTAAAAAGGGGATTGTGCAAAACAGGTAATAAATGTATATTACAGGGAAAATGGCAACAAAATATGGAAACAATGGCCAAAGAAATACCGGATCAGGTCAAAAAGGCGGTACGCCAGATAGATAAAGATGCAGCCATCATCTTGTTTGGATCAAGAGCGAGGGGGGATAGTAACTCAAACTCTGATTGGGATTTTCTCATCTTATTAAATAACCCAGTTACATCTGAATTGGAGGAAATAATAAGGAATAAAATATATGACATCGAATTAAAAACCGACGAAGTAATTACCGCCATAATTGAACAGAAAACAGAATGGGAAAAGTACCAAGAGGCATTGCTATATAAAAATATTGCAGAGCAAGGAAAGCTTGTAGCTTAGCACAAATGGTCAGCGATGGGTTATTCGAAAGATGAACTAGCAAGATATAGGATAGCGAGATCGAAGGAGTCATTGGAAGAAGCAAAAATCGGCCACGAGCCAACCAAGGCCTGCGCAAATCCATCCGCGCGCGCTCGTGGACTCAACCCGCCTGCATCGTACGCAGTCCGATTGATGTAAAGTTACTTCGTTTACACTGTGCTAAGGAGGCAGATCGGCTGC
>RFHT01000520.1 GCA_003696835.1 Bacteroidota bacterium | reverse complement strand
GCAGTATTTTTTGTGGCCATGTGGTTCATGGCCAAGAAAAAAATCGAAAACTGGATTTATTGGATTGTGGGTGATGTGATCACCGTGCCCTTGTACATCTATAAAGGGCTGGCCATCACCAGCGTGCAGTACCTCATTTTCACCATCCTGGCCGTGATGGGCTATGTGGAATGGCAAAGGCGCATACGGCAGCAGGCTGCTTTGACGGCTTCCTGACTTGCATTTGCCCTTGCAGCCCCTTAACTTGATGGCGAGAAGCTATCAGTTATGAAACCCATTCACCGACGCACCTTTCTCAGGCAGGCCGGCCTGGTGAGCCTGGCCTTTGGCGGGCTTTACAGCTGCATCAACAGGCAGCAGGAAGTAGCAGCCTCCACCACAGCAGGCTTTGGCCCCCTGGAGCCGGACCCCGCAGGCCTGCTCAGCTTACCGCATGGGTTTGAGTACCGCATCATTTCGCGGGCCGGTGAGCGCATGAGCGATGGCCTGCTGGTGCCCGGCAGGCCCGACGGCATGGCGGCCTTTGAGGCTGCCGGCGGGCGGGTATTGCTCGTTCGCAACCACGAAAACAATCCCGAGCCAAAGGCCCTGGGGGCCTTTGGGGAGCAAAACGAACTGCTGGAGCAGCTTTCGCTCAAGCACTTTTACGACGCGGGCTACGGCCGTACCCCCGGTCTGGGAGGTACCACTACCCTACTGTACAACGAGCGCTCCGGCAAGGTCGAACGGCAGTTTCTCAGCCTGGCGGGCACCTACCGCAACTGCGCCGGAGGTCCCACCCCCTGGGGCAGTTGGCTGAGCTGCGAGGAAAGCACCGTTACCAAAAACTCCATTGCCGAGCAGGACCACGGCTTTGTGTTTGAGGTGCCGGCCAGCAGTGAGCCGGGGCTGGCGCCGCCCAGGCCCATCAAAGCCATGGGCCGCTTCAACCACGAAGCCCTGTGTGTGGACCCCCACACGGGCATTGTGTACCTCACCGAAGACCGGCCCGACAGCCTCATATACCGCTACCTTCCGCACGACCGCCGCCAACTGCATGCAGGCGGCAGGCTGCAGGCCCTGGTGGTGACGGGCCGCCCCGGCCTGGACACCCGCAACTGGGACGAACCCCTGGTACAGCCCGGAGAGGAAATGGCCGTGGCCTGGATCGACCTGCAAGACATACTGGCGCCGGCCGACGACCTGCGCATACGCGGCTTTGAGCAGGGAGCCGCGCGCTTCGCGCGCGGCGAAGGGATGTGGTACGGCCAGGGCGAGCTCTTCTTCGCCTGTACCAATGGCGGAGCCGAGTTGCTGGGCCAGGTATTTAAGTATGTGCCTTCCCCTGCCGAAGGGCAGGTGGGCGAAGCAGAGGCGCCCGGCCTGCTGAGCCTTTTTGTGGAATCGGCAGATCAAAGCCTGCTGCAAATGTGCGACAACCTCACCGTAGCCCCCTGGGGGGACGTCATTTTGTGCGAAGACAACAGCAACCGCAACTACATACGGGGCATTACCCCCACAGGAGAACTCTACACCCTGGCCTGCAACACAGGCTCCACCTCTGAGTTTGCCGGAGCCTGTTTTTCGCCCTCGGGCCATACCCTTTTTGTGAACATACAGGAGTCGGGCGAAACCCTGGCCATTACCGGCCCCTTCCCTTCCCGCAAAAACTGAGGGGAGGCTACCACTACCGAAACAATGTGTAGGATGATTACGAGAATTGTGAGAATGGAATTTCGCGAAGATGCCCTGGAGGAGTTCCACCGGATATTTGAGCAGCACCACCAGCGAATACGAAACTTTCCCGGCTGCCTGCAGGTGGAATTGCTCAGGGATACCCGCCACCCGGCGGTACGCTATACCATCAGCCAATGGGAAACCGAAGCGGCCCTGGAGCAATACCGGCAAAGCGAGCTCTTCGGGAAGGTGTGGCCACGCACCAAAGCCCTGTTTGCTGCCAAAGCACAGGCATTTTCTATGGAGAAAATTGAAAGCTAGAATAGAGGCAGCGAAATAGATCAGTTATTTGGGGCGTTCCCTGTTTACCCCCACAGCTCCATCATAAGGCGCAGCAATATAGCTCCCAGTACAATGCCGCTCCAGATCCACAGTCGTCTGTTGCGTTTGCGCCGCTCGGCACCGGCATTGGGGGCGACTGGTACTTCTTCGTATATGCTCTCTACAGTATGTGGGCGCAGGTCCAGCAGATCGGCAGCAGCTTCGTAGTCGTCTTCCTGTACCTCCAGCCCAATCCACTGCTCTTCATCTTCCAGCGGAAAGAGGGCATGCCCGGCGTCGTAAGTAACCACCTGGCAGCGAATACCGGCCAGGTTGAGCTTGTCGGCATCCTCATTCGCATCGCGAATGTCATAGTAAGTGGTCAGTATGATCCATCTGTCCTGCATGCCTGTATGTACGTTGGGCCATAGAGCGAAGTTGCCCCCCTGAGGACGTTGGCCAGGCCACTCAGCGCTTACGGGTTTGTATCACCACTTTGCCGCCATACTCCTGTATGGCCGACATCACAAAGGCTGCTTCATCCATGGTCACCTCCCGGTCGGTGCGCAGGGTGATCACATCATCCTCGGTATTATCATTGGTGAGTACGGCCTTGATGAGCTCCGGCAGGTCGTCGCGGGTTTCCAGCAGGCGGTTGTCCCAGTAGTGGTTGCCATCCTTGTCGATGGTAACGGAGTGTTTGGCCGTACTGGGCTGCTCCGAGGTACTGCGGGGCAGGTCCACCTTGATGCCCACCTGGGTGACGAAGGTAGAGGTAAGCAGGAAGTAAATCAGCAGCAGAAACACAATGTCTGCGATGGTAGAGGTGCTGAACTCCGCACTGGGTTTATTTCTCGAACGAATACTCATGAATCATTGCTTAGAGGTGGTGCATCAGGCGCTTGCCGGCTCCTGCAGCAAGTCGATAAAGTCAGTAGAAGTCAACTCCAGTTTAAACACCACTTTATTCACCATGGCCACCAGGGTGTTGTAGGCCAGGTAAGCAAGAATGCCCACCACCAGGCCCGAAGCCGTGGTGATCATGGCCTGGGAGATGCCGTCGGCCAGTTGGGTGGGGTTTACGTTGCCGCCTCCCTGCACGATGGCGTTGAAGGCCTGGATCATGCCCAGTACGGTGCCCAGGAAGCCCACCATAGGGGCCGCACCGGCCACTGTGGCCAGCAGGGAAAGCCTGCGCTCCATGCGGTAAACCTCCAGCTTGCCTACATTCTCAATGGACGCTTCTATGTCTTTGAGCGAGGCGCTGCCCAGGCGGGTAATGCCTTTGTGAATCATGCGCGCAAAGGGGTCGTTGGTGGACTCGCACAGGCCTTTGGCAGCCTCAATGTTGCCGGCCAGTACGTATTTGCGCACCTGCTTCATGAACTCTTCCGAGTCGGCATTGGCCTTGCGTATGGTGAGGTAACGCTCAATGGCAATGTATATGGCCAGCACCAGCAAAAATGCCAGGATGATCATGGGCCATCCGCCCGCTATCAAGGTATCCAGCAATGATTGGGAAGCCCCGGTGGTTACGGTGGTTGAGTCTGATACAGTCTGCAAAAGAAAAAACATATATGATTTTTTTTTCAAATCTAAATAATTTCTACGATATAATTCTATTTGGGGAGATTAGTTACAAAAAAAAACGGCAACTCTGGTAAAGAATTGCCGTTTTTTTTTGGTTTCAGGCTTAGGCTGCCTGCTTTTTTTGCTCTTTTTTCTGCCTTTTGAGCAAGTCCAGCGCAATGGGGCTGGCCACGAAAATAGAGGAATAGGTTCCAACCACCACCCCAATGAGGATGGCAAAGAAGAAGCCTTTGATCACATCCCCACCAAAGATGAAGAGAATTAAAGCTGACAAAAAGGTGGTGAATGAGGTAATGATGGTCCGGCTGATGGTTTGGTCGATAGAAATATTGAATACATCTTCCAGCGCACTGGCCTTCATTTCATTGAAGTTTTCCCGTATGCGGTCAAACACCACCACCGTATCGTTAATGGAGTAGCCAATAATGGTGAGCAAGGCGGCAATGAGCGTTTGATCAATTTCGAGATTTACTCCAATGTCAAAAGAGCCCAAAGCCGAGAAAATACCCAGGGTAATGATCACATCGTGGAAAATGGCCACAATGGCGCCCAGGCTGTACTGCCACCTGCGGAAGCGGATGAGGATGTAGAGGAAAATGATGAGCATGGAGCCCAGTACCGACTCAAAAGCTGCATTTTTAATGTCGCTGGCTACGGTGGGGCCCACATCAGTAGAACTGAGCACAGTTACCTGCAAATCCGGGAATATCTCGTGCAATCCCTCCAGCATAATGTGTTGCACAGAATCCGTTGCCTCGCGGTTTTCTACCAGGTAGCTGGTAGTGATGAGCAACTGGTTGTTGGAGCTAAGGGTTTTGATGATGGGAGCATTTCCCTGAAAATCTTCGGTAAGCTTGGTACGTGCAGCTTCTACATCTGCATCGGCCAGGGGAGCTGGCTGCTCGTCCTGGGTAAACTCCACCACAAACTGCCGGCCTCCCTGGAAGTCCACCCCCGTTTTGAAGCCGATGGTGGCAATGGAAATGAGGCTGGCCAGCACCAGGGTACCAGAGACCATGTAGAAGGTTTTCCTACGGTCCACCATGCTGATCTTGATCTTGTCAAAGAGGGTGGTGGTAAAGGAGAAGCCGAAGTTGATGGAATCTTTGCCCTTGCTGGCATAGTAGTCCAGGATGAGACGGGTGATGATGAGTGCAGCAATGAGGGAAGTGATGATGCCAATCATAAGCACCACAGCAAAGCCCCGTATGGGCCCTACGCCGAATGCATACAGCACTACACCGGTGAGGAAGGTGGTGATGTTGGCGTCCATCACAGATGAGAAGGCATTGCTGAAGCCTGCCTTGATGCTGGCCTTCAGGGTTTTACCCTTAGCCATTTCCTCCCGTATTCGTTCAAAAATGAGCACGTTGGCATCCACGGCCATCCCCACAGTGAGCACAATGGCGGCAATGCCCGGCAGGGTGAGTACAATGGTGAAAGCCGCTGCACAACCCGCAATGAACACGGCATTGGCCAGCAGGGCCAGGTCGGCTACGATGCCCGCTTTGGCGTAGTACAAGGCCATAAAAATGAGGGTGACCACCAGGGCCAGCACAAAGGAAATATATCCGCTGCGGATATTGGCAGCACCCAGGGTAGGACCTACTACGTCCTCGCCTTCAATGCGGGCGGGTACCGGCAACTGCCCTGCCCGCAGCACATTGGCCAGGTCCTGGGCTTCTTTTACCGTGAAACCGCCGCTGATCTGGGTATTTCCGTTGGGAATTTTGCCAATTACCACCGGGAAAGAATACACCGCATTGTCCAGCACAATGGCAATGTGCCTGCCCACGTTGGCTTCGGTGATCTGGGCCCATTTACGGGTACCTTCGGCATTCATGTTCATGGTCACCACCGGGCGCCCGCGCTCGTCGAAGTCCTGCCGGGCTACACTCACCACATCGCCTCCCATAGCGGGCTTGTTTTCCAGGTTGGATTTGATGGCAATGAGCTGATAGACATCCGCCTCTTCGCTGTAAGGCTTGAAGGTCCACAAAAAGCGCATGTCATCGGGGATGAGCACTTTTACCTCCTCCATGCGCAGGTACTCATTCACCTTGGCCGTATCTTTAGCCAGGGCATATCCCACCACCGGCGACACCTGCGCCTGCTGGTTGTCAAAAGCCGGGATTTGCAGCACGGCAAAGAGGGGGTTTTCGCGGCGGAATTTTTCCGCTGCGGCTTCCTGGTCTTCGGTAGAAGCCTCTTCGCCCGTTTCTTCCAGCAATTCGCTCAGAGATGCACTGGTGTCAGCACCCGCGGTATCCACGGCCGAGGTATCGGCTGCCACTTCAGTTGCAGGGAGTTCTTCCTCCACTGCATTGGTGTCGGCTGCCACACTGTCGGGCAAAATGCCCATGATGCTTTTGAGCTTTTCGTTGATCTCCACCAGCACGGGAAAGGCTTCCTGTGCAGAGTGAGTTTCCCAGAACTCCAGCTTGGCCGTGCTGCGCAAAATTTTGCGCACGCGCTCAGGCTCTTTCACCCCAGGCAGCTCCAGCAGAATGCGGCCGGTACTCTCCTGTTTCTGAATGGTGGGCGACACTACCCCAAACTGGTCAATACGCGTACGAATGATGTTAAAGGTACGGTCGATGGCCGCATCGGCCTCTTCGTTGAGTATGCGTATGACTTCTTCATCCGGTGTGCTCACACTGATGCCACGCTCCTGGTTGGAGAAAATGGCTCCCAGGCTGGCATTGGGGTCAATTTCTTTGAGACATTCCACAAACAGGGGCACGAAAGACGACTGCCGGGTTTCCTGCCGCTCCAGGGCACAGTTAATGGCCTGGTTGAAGGTAGAGTCGGTGGGGTTGCCCGCCAGCTGGCGCACCACGTCTTCCACCCCAATTTCGAGGGTGACAAACATCCCCCCCTGAAGGTCAAGCCCCAGGGTGAAGGAGTTTTCAATGGCCTTGTTGTAGGTTTCTTTGAAGTCCTCATCGGCCAGCAGAGCTTCATACGCCTTGATGGCTACAGAGTCCTCTGCGGTGAGGGGTTCGCTCTGAGCTTTGAGCATCACAGCTTCATAGGCCTCCTTGGCCTTTTCCAGCTTACTGTCCAGGCTAAACTGAACGTAGGTCCAGTACAGGTTGTAGAAGCATATCCCCACAAAAATGAGGAGCAGTGCCACTACGGTATTTTTATTTCTCATGTTTTTTTGGTGTGTTGAATGAAAAAATTGTTTAATGGATCATCCATGCTGCTGCCTGTGCCTGCACGGCAGCCAGGTAGCACAGTGGTGTTGAAACGGCTCGAACATCGGCCTGTTTGTAAGCGCACCACAGGATGAGGTGGAAAAAGGGAGGAGAAATGTCTAGGGGGCACGTATGCCGTGAGCCCGCACGAGCTGCCTGGCAGGCAGCGCAGGCACCCAGCCTGCCCGGGTCCAGGTATGAGGTACAGCCAGCAGCAGCAGCATCGCCAGGCTGCAAAGTCCCCAAAGCAGTTGGGAAAGAAGCTGAGTAAAGGGAAGTGCAACCGTAGTCGGCTGCAACATAACGAGGGCGCTGCCCACTTCCTGTGAATTTCGCACTTCTACCTCTTCTATCAACTTAAAATAGTGGTGATAGAAGCTGGTTTTGTTGATTTTCAACCAGGCCAGCATAGACAGCGAAACAGCTATCAGCAGCAGAAAGCGATATGGATGTAAGCTTGTGCGCATCATTCCGGCGCGAATATAGTCAATATTGGGCAAGGCTCAAAAAAATAAGCACCGCCATTCATGCCTGCTCAGGGGGGGATAAGGGAAGCTGCACATACACCTTGCAGCCCTGGCCTTCGGCCGATTCTATCCAGATTTTTCCCTGGTGGTTGAGCACAATTTTTTTGCAAATAGCCAGGCCCAGGCCCACGCCCTGCTGCTCCTGCTGCAGGCCTTTTTGAAAGATGAGGAAAACGTGCTCCAGCAACTCTTCCGGAATGCCAGGCCCCTGGTCGGCCAGGCAGAAAACCACCTTGTTTTTCCCGGGGCGAATGTGCGCGTAAATGTGTAAGGGCGTATCATCGGGGCTGAACTTGAGGGCATTGTGCAGCAAATGGTAAAACAGTTGCCGGATCTGCCGGGGATCGGCATATATATCGGGCAGTTCGCCTACCAGCAGTGGTCGCCTGTAGGCGAGCAGGTCTCTGGCCAGGTCCTCTATGAGGGTGGAGGTAGCAATGCGCTCATATTGAAGCGCCTGGCCGCTCAAGCTGGCATACTGCCAGAGGGCATGCATAAGGGCATCAAGGCGTTTGGCTCCCTGGCTGAGCACTTCCAGAACGGGTTGTGCCAGGTCGTAGGTTTGGTTGGCAAAATGAGATTTAAGTATCTCCACATCCGCAATCATGCCGTAGAGAGGAGCCTTGAGGTCTGTAGAGGCAATTTGTGCAAAGCGCCCCAGCTCCAGGTGGGT
>RFHT01000519.1 GCA_003696835.1 Bacteroidota bacterium | reverse complement strand
CTGCTGCGCCAGGTTGTAGCTGTGTTTTTGCATTCCCCCCATCACGTAGGGATAGATGCCGTCAGTAATGAGTGCGATGCGCATGTTGTTTTCTTTTTTTTTGATGCAGGATGCAGGATGCAGGATTCAGGATGCAAGATGCAGGATTCAAGATGCAGGATTCAAGATGCAGGATTCAAGATTCAAGATGCAGGATTCAAGATTCAAGATGCAGGATGCAAGATTCAAGATGCAAGATGCAAGATTCAAGATGCAGGATTCAAGATTCAAGATTCAAGATTCAAGATATCCTGTCACCTGTCCCCTGCATCCTGTCACCTGTCCCCTGCATCCTGTCACCTGTCACCTCCCGTTTTCTGACCTTCACGGCCGGGTTACCCTGGTAAATGTGCCATGCTTGCAGGTCCTGAGTGGCCACAGAGCCCACGGCCAGCACAGCATGTGAGGCAGCCCTTACGCCCGGGCATACCACTGCCTGGGCACCTATCCACACCCCTTCCTCCAGCACAATGGGCTGCAGCATGAGGTCGAAGCTGGCGCGCTTGTAGTTGTGGTTGCCGGTGAGCAGCATGGCTCCCTGGGAAAGGCACACATGGTCGTGAAGCTCCACCCGGGTGAGGTTATCAATCCAGGCACCTTCGCCTATCCACACGTGGTTGCCTATGTGCAAATGCCAGGGGTATTTGATATTGACAGCGGGCTTGATGATTACGCCTTTGCCCACCTGCGCACCAAATAGCCGCAGCAGCCACACTTTCAGACCAATGAGGGGATTGAGCCTGTTGGTAAAAAACAATACATTGACCACATACCAGAGCAAGCGTTTGATACTGCCCCCGCCGGGATGGTACCAGCTGTTGTCATAGCTGCTGAGGTCCACTGTTTGGGGGGCATCTTGGAGGGTATTCATGAGAATAATTGTAAATATCGTTCAACCAAACCAGAAGAAGTGCTGTAATTACTGGCAAATGCTCTGCAGGCGGCTGCCCACTGCTCAAAAGTTTGCTGGTCCATATTCCATGCTTCCTCCAGAGCCTGCTGCCAGTGCCGGGGCGCATTCAGGGGCAGGTCCCATCCCAGTTGCCGGGGATACAAGTTGTGAAAGGCCGTCTGGTCGCTGATGAGCACCGGCCTTCCCAGGCAAAAAGCCTCAAAAATGCTGTGGCCAAAACTTTCGCCCAGGGAAGGAAGCACCAAAAAATGGTGTTGGGCAATCACCTCCTGCACCCGCTCGTGGGCCAGCTCACCATGATGGCACACTTCAATGTGAGGGGGAAGTTGCCTGATCGCCGCTTCACATCCGGCCCAGTATTCGGCCACTTCTGCCGGGCCGTAAATGTCCAGGCTCAGGGAATGGGAGAAAGGTTTCAGCAATTCGAGCAAAAACCTCAGGTTCTTTACCGGGTGGATGCGGGCAATATATACCAGCCTGAGCATGCCGGGCTGCTTTTCTATGGGCTGATAGCTGGGGGGCACCACGGCTGGCGCATTGGGGGCCACCTGTGCCTGCACCCTGCTGCCAAACACCCGATGAATATCCTCCATTTCCTGCTCATCGGCGGCCTGAAAGCGTATTTGGCGATGAATGCCGGAAGCTTTGAGCAAAGCCAGGAAGAGCTGCTTTTTGGCGTATTTGTATTGCATGGCCGACTTTCGCAGCATGCCGCGTGGGGTTAGCACCACTTTGGCAGCCAGCTCTCCCCGCCACTTCATGTACAGCGGCCATATCGTAAAGGGCAGGGAATACATGCTGTTGAGGTACACAAAATCGGGCTGCACCTCCTGCACACGGGCCGCCAGGGCCCGGTAGCTGAGCTGGTCTTTGGAAAAATACCACACCCGGGTATGCCCATCAAAGTGGGTCCATTCATTGCTGCGAATGTGGGGATACGGCTGGGCTTCGTTCAGGTCGGTATCGGTGGTGAGCACCCAAATATCGAAATGGGGCTGTAACTGCCGGCAGAAATTGACGCAGGAGCGGATAGGGCCGCCGGCTTTGTAGCCGGGCGCAAACCAGTCGGCCAGCAGCAGTACCCTGGGCCGGTAAGCATGAGCAGAAGGTTCCGTTTGGGTGTTGTTTGAAGGCTGGTGCACATTCATTTGCCTAAAATCCATTTTGATCCAACCAATTTTCCAGTACCACCAGTGCCCAGATATTGAGCCAGTTTATTTTTTTATCCTTTTGTAGAAAACGCTGCCAGATGTGCAGCAATTGTTTGCCGTCCAGAATGTTCCTGCGGGCAAGCTGCTGCATGGCCGTATCGGCCAGGGGGCGCAATTCCTGTCTCAGCCACTGGCTCCAGGGGAATACAAAGCCCATTTTGGGACGGTGCACAATTTCCGGGGGCAGCAGTTCGCCCAGGGAGTCCACCAGCAGCTGCTTGGGCGAATGGGGGTATTTGTACACATCGGGTATGCCCAGCACGTATTCCACCAGCTCGTGGTCGAAAAAGGGCACGCGCACCTCCAGGGCATGGGCCATGCTCATCTGGTCGGTATCGCGCAGCAGCACGTTTTGGGTGTAGCTGGCAATTTCTCCTATGGAAACCTGGCTCAGCTGTGGGGCCGCCGCTATGGCGCTGCTTTTGGGGGCCAGCATGCTGGCCACGGCATTGTGTTGCAGAGGCAGGTGCCCCCCCAGTCGGCCAATACTGGCCTGTGAAGCCAGCTTGCGAAACACCGGGTAGGCATGCACAAAGTCCATCTGCTGCAGGGTGATGAGCTCGTGCAGGCGGTCGGTCTTGTGATTGTTGAGCAGGCTGCGGGCCAGCTGGCCGGTGCCTTGGCGCAGCAGTTGGGGTACTTTCCAGAACCATTTGCGGCTTTGTAGCTGCATCCACTGCCGGAATACCGGGTAGCCGGCAAACAACTCATCGCCACCCAGGCCGGAAAGGGCCACCGTAATGCCCGCTTCTTTGGTGACCTTGCTCACCACATAGCTGTTGATGCCGTCGCCGCTGGGGCTGTCCATAGCCGCCAGGGCTTCGGGCAGAGCAAACAAAAAGTCGCGTGGCTTCAGCAGTATGGGCGTATGGCGGGTGTTGAATTTTTGGGCCACCATAGCAGACCAGGGCGATTCGTCGAAGGATTTTTCCTCAAACACCACTGAAAAGGTATTGACGGGCTGCTCGCTGGCACTGGCCATGAGGGCCACCACGGCCGAGGAGTCTATACCACCGGAGAGAAAAGCCCCCAGCGGCACATCGCTGACCAGCCTGCGGCTTACGGCCTGCAGCAGCAGCTGGCGCAGCTGCTGCCTGATGGCCGGGAGTTCGTCCTGTACCACCCGCTGCCGGCAGCTGGCGATGTCCCAGTAGGTGTGTTGCTCAAAATTGCCCGCCTGCCAGCTGGCCCAACTGCCGGCCTCCAGCATCCTGATGCCTTCCACCAGGGTATGAGGTGCGTGTACGGTCTGGTAGGTGAGGTAATCCACCAGGGCGGCCTCGTTCAGACGGCGGGGCACCAGCCCACTGGCGAGCAGGGCGCGTATTTCGGAAGCAAACAGCAGCTTGTCTCCATGCTGGTAGTAGTAAAGGGGCTTGATGCCCAGGCGGTCGCGCGCCAGCAAGAGCCGCTGCTCCAGCCTATCCCAAATAGCCAGGGCAAACATGCCGTTGAGGTGCTGCAGGGCTTCTGCCCCCCACTGTATAAAGGCAGCCAGCACCACCTCGGTATCCGACTGGGTGCGAAAAGCATAGTGGGGCTGCAGCTGGCTGCGCAATTGCTGGTAATTGTACACCTCCCCATTATATACCATCACATAGCGGCCGCTGGCATCCTCCAGGGGCTGGTTGGCCGCATCGGAAAGGTCGATGATGGAGAGGCGGCGGTGGCCCAGGGCGGTACCCTGTTCTTGCCAGAAGCCCTCGGCATCGGGACCACGGTGGGCAATGCGCCGCGTCATACTGCGTATGCACGCTGCTGTATCCACACTGTCAGCTGTACCAGTAATTCCTGCTATTCCACACATGCTCTATTTGTTTGTTAATGAGAACTCATGGTTTCTCCCAACTGCCGTATTTTTACTTCCCGCCGGGGCAGTACACTCAGCAAGGTAGCTGCCCAGCTGGCGGGGGTGAGTTGCAAAGACAACTGGGCCGAACGTCTGCCCATTTGCAGCAAGGCCTCATCAGGCTGCTGCATGATGCGCTGCATGCCCTCTTTCAGGTCCTGCGGGTCTCCGGGCCGCACTACGTAGCCGTTGTAGCCTTCTACCACAAAGGCTGCCCGGGCGCCTACGGCGCCCGACACCAGCATGGGCAGGCCCGCTGCGGCAAATTCCTGCACCACCACCCCCCAGGGCTCGTGCAGGCTGGGCAGCACCAAACAGCCCGCCTCTGCCGCCAGGGCCGGAAGCGCTTCGGGCTGCACAAATCCGCGCATCTCTATACCGGGCAGGCCTGGCATCTGGTCTTGTTCCGGGCCGGTGCCTGCCATGATGAGCTTCCAACCCTGCCGCTGCTTGTGCAGTTGCTGAAACAGGCGGTAGAGCGTCATGCTGTCCTTTTCGGGGGCCAGGCGACCCACATAGAGAAAATTGCGGGGATACTGCTGCTGCTTGTGCGGCAGACTCTGCTGATATACGGCCCGAAAAGGTGCCAGGTGGGCACAGTACAGACCGGTGAGGATGTTCTCCGGCCCATAGCCCAGCCTGCGGGCGTATTCATACTGGTACAGCCCGGCCACCCAAATGTGAGAAAAACGCCTTTTCAGCATCCAGGGAGCTGCCAGGCAGGCCAGGCGTTGGCGCAGGCTGCCCTTCCACTGGTTGTCCATGCCACAAATAACGGGTTTGCCCTGCCTGCGGAAGTGTCTGGCCAGCTCGTTGTAGTCGGCGTCGCCCCAGCCCGAAACGTACACCACATCCGGCCCAAAGGCCTGGCAGGCCCGCAGCAGGGCAGGACGGTCATATTCAGTCTTTTCGTGTATGTGAATGTGCTGCTCCGATACAAACTGAAAAGGCGCAGCAGCATTGACCGGCCACATAAAGATGAGCGCCTCGGCCTCATAGTGCCGGACCAGTTGCTGTACGCAGGCGTGAAAGTAAGCGGCCAGTTCGGTATATAAAAACAAAATCTTCATGGGGCTAATGGCATTTTTTTCAAACTATAATAATTGCTCAGCACCATTACAACCAAAAAGAAGTGGATGGTATAGGCATTGAGCGAAGCGGCCAGCCAGCTCTCAAAGTTGGCAGAAATCAGGGTGGTGATGAGAAAAGGCGTGGCCAGGTAAACGGGCTTGATGCGGCTGAGTACAATGATGAGGAAGGCCAGAAACAAGCCAAAGCCAATGAGGCCGGTATTCATGATAAAGGTCAAAAAGGAGTTGTGCATGCCACCCTGGTGCTCCGTTCCTACCAGAAAGTCGCTCAGGCCGTGGAAGAAGATATTTTCATACTCAAAACCCCTGCCCAGCCAGAGTTGCTGGCGTATTTCGTCCCAGGCCAGGGCCCAGGCAAAGAAGCGGCCCGTGCCGGTGGTAAGCGACTCCACGCGCAGGTATTCGGCCAGGCCAATGCTCTTTACCAGGGCTTGTATGTCAATGCTTTGTATGAACAAAACAAAGGCCGGTAAGACCAAAAACCAAAACAGCCTGCGCCGCATGGGTTTGCCTTTGTAGAATTTGTACAGCAGCCAGAACAGGGCGATGCTGCCCAGGGCAGTACGCGATTCGCACAGCAATACCGAGCCAAAAAGCAACACCAGCATCCAGCGGGTATCTTTGCGGCGGTGTGGGTAGAGGTGCCACAAGGTGAACATGTAGGCAAATATGAGGCTGCTGTAAATGCCCAGCCCATTGGGGTTGCCCATAATGCCCCGGTAGCGGTAGCCCAGAAAGGCCTGAGCGGGATTGAGCACGATCAGTATCAGCCCGATGAGATATACCCAGCCAGCAAAATAGAGGATGTCCATTAGCAAAGCCTCCCGCTTCCGCCTTACGTGGTATTGCAGGTAGTGAAATACCACCAGCAGCATGAAAAAGTAGGAGATGAGCTTGGAATAGGACAAAATGGGATTGGGACTGAACAGGCCGCTCACGCTGGCCGAAAGAAAGAAGGGGATGGAAAGCAGAAAAGGGGGGTAAAGGGCATATTCTTTCCTCAGCAGCCCCCACATACTTATCAGCGCCAGGAAGACCATGCACAGTATGCGCAGATTTTTTACAAACTGAAGCCCCGGCTGCCGACTGTCGCCCAGCACCAGAATCAGCAGCAAAAAAATAATGAGGTGCTCATCCCGCCGCTTGTAAGCCCAAAAGGCCATCAGCCCTGCCACCAGTACATAACACAGCGGCATGAATACATTTCCCAGTATCAATATGAAGGGAAATGCATATACAATGCTGCGATATTTCGAAATAAACCGGATCAAGGGCGCTGTGTTAGTGATGAATGATAGATGCAGGGTGGCAAAATTTATCGAACTATGCCCCCACTACCTTCGTGTCCTCCTCGGTGTTCTTCGTGCCCTAAGTGGCTAATTAACAACTTCCCTGCCTCACCCCTCAAACTCAGGCGGCGTATAGCGCTGGCTTTCACCGGGGCGCAACACCCAGATATTGGAATTGCCTACCAGGCTTTCTCCATTTTTTACCACCAAAGAACGAATCATTCTCATCACCGGTTTAAAGAGCTTGCCTTTGAGGGTGGCAGAATGCGTGGCCAGCATATCGATGTCATACGTTTGGGCCTCAATTTCGAAGCCACACTCCTGGCAGTATTTGTTCATATTGTCGGGGAAGACCGGCACGCGGTGATCGGGATGCTCCATCATGCTCAGGTGGCCGGTGCGTAGTATCCGCAGCCGGTCCATGAAGTTGAGCGGATTGGGGGTGGAGATAAACACATAACCATTGTCTTTGACATGGGCGCGAATCTGCCGCAGAAAATGGAAAGGATTTTCAATGTGTTCAATGATTTCAATGGCCACTACCACATCAAACTGCTGGTCGTGCAGCAGGTCCCAGTCTTCATTGAGGTTCATTTTGAAGAGGGTGGCTTCGGGCACCTGAAATTCACAATATCCCTCAATGGCGTAGAGATGGGTATAGCCGCCGTCCAGCAGGCGCTGCGTAAAAGCGCCATGGCCGGCGCCCACATCCAGTATGTCCAGGTCGCGGTATGCACATCGCTTTTCCAGCTCTTCGTACACCCGTGCATGGGTAAAGGCCGAGTAATAGCCTGCCATCATGTTGATGCCGCCGCTGTACGTCCTGCTTCCTGCTTTGATGGTATTTGATTTCATAATGTTACTTTTTTTAAGGATGAATAAATAGCCTGACGATAGATATGTTGTAAACGGCTGGTGTGCCGCTCGGGAACAAACTCCTGCAGCATGAGTTCCCTGGCCTGACGGGCAAACTGCTGATAACGCCCAGGCTGGTCCAGCAGCTGTTGTACGCGCTTGCGGAAGGCCTGCTTGTTGCCCGCTGGCACCAGAAAACCCGTTTTTCCCGTCTTGAGCCAGGTACTTACGCCCCCCACATCAAAAGCCACCACGGGCCGACCATGGGCCATGGCCTCTATACCGGCTATGCCAAAGGCTTCGGGATAGAGGGAAGGAAAAAGCAGGATATGTGTTTGCTGCAACCTCTGCTGCAGTTGCTGCTGCTGCATCCAGCCATGCAGCATTACCTGCTGCTGCAGCCCGTTTTGGTGGATATACTGCCGCAGCCATGCCTCCAGGGGGCCTTCGCCAACGATGTGCAGCTGCACCTCTGGCCGCTGCTTCAGCAAAGGCATGAGGGCTTCCAGCATCACGTGCACCCCTTTGTGCGAAATGAGGCGCCCGGCGTAGAGCAGGCCAAAGGGCGGCGCCTCAGGGGGAGGCGTGCTGTCCACAGCCTCGGTAAAGTAGGGGTTGAGCACAATCTTTTCGGCGGGAATGCCTGCCCGTATGGCCTCGCGCTGCATGTAGGCCGACATGGCCACGATACACTGATAGCGACGGGCTGCCTCTTTGAGCTCAAAAAGGGTATTGCGCATGCTGCGCACCACCCGCTTGGGATGGCGGTTGTTGCACTTCTGGGTATAGGTATGCAGCAGGCAGTGCAGCCCGAAGGGCCGGGTGCAGGCCTGCTCGCTGCGGCGCCAGAACTTGCCGTGCCCAGGACAAAACATACGCGGCTCGTGCATGCTGCGCACTACGGGCACGCGATCCAGCAAAAAGCGGATCACCGGCGGACAGGAAAGGTTGTGGATGTGTACCAGCTCAATGTTGAGCTGGCGCATGAGCTGTAGCAGGTGCTCGCAGGCAGCTTGTGCCCCCTTCAGCTCCGTGCCTTCCTCCTGTGCATGCCAACGAAAACGGAAATGCCTGCCCACTTCCAGGCCCAGCCAGTGAGATTCCACCCCCACAGCCTGCAGTTGGGGCTGCAGCAGGGCCAGGTAGGCTTCGGTGCCTCCGCGAATGGCTACGTTCTCATTGATATGCAATACCTTCATTTCATCAACCGGCCATCAGGGCCTTTGCTTTCAGTTTATCTGTTACGTAGCTCACCATTTCGGGGGTGAGTTCGGGGTAAATGGGCAGCGACAATATGCGCGGGGTATAAGCCGCACAGTTGGGAATGTCGGTTTCGCGGTAGCCCAGCTCCTTGTAGGCACCGGTAAAGGGTAGCGGGGCAGGGTAGTGTATGCCCGTGGCAATGCCCTGGGCCTTCAGTTCCGCCTGCAGTTGGTTGCGCCCGGGAGTTTGTATCACGTAGAGGTGATAAGCGTGGGTGCGGTCTGCCGGTACCTGGGGCAGCACAAAGCCTGCGTCTTCCAGCAAGTGGGTGTAAGCAGCAGCCACCTCCTGGCGCCGGGCTATCCACTGATCCAGGTGGGGTAGCTTGGCCGACAAAACGGCGGCCTGCAGGCCGTCGAGGCGGCTGTTGCGGCCGGGAAAGTGGTGCTCGTGCTTGACGAGCTGGCCGTGGTTGGCCAGCTTGCGCGCCTCCGTAGCGATGTGGGCATCCTGGGTAACCATACAGCCGGCATCGCCATAAGCACCCAGGTTTTTACCCGGATAAAAGCTGAAAGAGGCCGCATGCCCGATGGTACCTACTTTCCGGCCCTTATAGGTAGCACCATGTGCCTGGGCGCAGTCTTCGATCACCACCAGACCGTGCTGCTCAGCCAGGGCCATGATGGGGTCCATGTCGGCGGGCAGGCCGTAGAGGTGTACCGGAATGATGGCCCGCGTAGCGGGGCCAATGCGTTCGGCAATTTTTTCGGGCAGTATGGTGTAATGCTGCGG
The DNA here is from genome assembly GCA_003696835.1 of Bacteroidota bacterium. Taxonomy (GTDB): domain Bacteria; phylum Bacteroidota; class Bacteroidia; order J057; family J057; genus J057. The sequence goes on along the minus strand of RFHT01000519.1, from coordinate 19,223 downwards.
ATGGGTATCCACAAATACCGGCCTGGCGCCTACGGCATTGACGCACTCGGCGGTGGAAATCCAGGAGTGTGCCGGTACAATTACCTCATGGCCGGGCCCCACCCCATACACCTTGAGCAGCATTTCCAGCGAGTCGGTGCCGTTGCCACAACTCACACAATGCTCCACGCCCAGCCAGGCGGCAAACTCCGCTTCAAACTTGCGGGCATAGCGCCCACTGATGAAGGCCGTATGGGCCATCACTTCCTGTATGGCCGCATCAATTTCGGCCTGTATAGAGGCATACTGCGCCTGCAAATCAACAAAGGGAATATTCATAAGTCTCTGATTTTTACTGCCGGATTTCCGGCGTAAATGCCGGGTTCTGTAATGGATTTGGTCACCACAGCACCTGCCCCTATGACCACCCGCCCGCAGATCTCCACGGGCAGAATGGTGGCATTGCTGCCGATGGATACCTCATTGCCAATGCGGGTGTGCTTCCACAGGGCCTGGTTGCCGCCGGCGGGCTTGCCCTGGCTGAAGAGGTCGTTGATAAACATCACCCCATGCCCAATGAAGCAGTCATCGCCTATGGTTACCAGCTCGCACACAAAGGTGTGCGACTGAATCTTACAGCGGCGGCCTATGCGCACGTTTTTTTGTATTTCCACAAAAGGCCCCACAAAGCTGTGATCTCCTATGCTGCAACCATAGAGGTTGACGGGCTCCACCAGCCGCACGCCTTCACCGAAGTTTACGTCTTTGATACCCGATTTATAGATAGTTGGCTGTGGCATATTTGCGAATGTTGGCGTAAATTTTTTCAATGGCCTGTATGCTCTTCATGCCCTCAAAGCCGTCCACGGTATCGCGGCCTTTTTTGCCCAGCTGATCCAGAATGGCGCTCACCACCTTGTCGTGGTTGGAACTGGTGCCCTGGTATTTGCCGTAGGCATTGGGCTTGTCGGTATAGGCTATGCCTTCCTGCAGCGGGAAGCCTTCCACATCCCAGTACTCAATTTTATTGAGGTATTTTCCCCCTATTTTAATGGTGCCTTTTTCGCCAATGAGGGTGATGCTGCCCTCGTAGTTTTTGTTATATACATTGGTCGTCCAGTTGAGCGAACACAGGGCACCGGAATTAAAGCGCAGGATGGCACTGCCAATGTCCTCAATTTCGATTTGGTGCTGCTGGGTATCCAGGTAGCCGCTTACCTCCTCCACCTCCCCGCACCACCAGATGAGCAGGTCGATGAAGTGGCTCACTTGCGTAAAAAGGGCGCCTCCCTCCTCTTTGAGACGCCCCCGCCAGGGAGAGTCGTTGTAGTATCCCTGGTAGCGGTTCCACAGCACATCGCACTTCACCATGAGCAGCTTGCCCAGGCGTTGCTGCTCCAGGGCTTCTTTGGCCAGGCGTATGGGAATGTTGTAGCGGTTTTGTTTGACCACCCACAACTTGACCTCATTTTTATAAGCGGCCTCGTTCATGCGCATACAGTCGGCCACGGTCAGGGCCATAGGCTTTTCCACCAGCACGTGAAAGCCCCGGTTGCAGGCTTCAATGGTCATCCCGGCATGCAGGGCGTGGGGCGTAGCTACCACGATGATGTCGGCATCGGTTTCATCCAGCATGTGCTCGTATTGGGTATAGCAGGGAAAGTAACCGTAGAGGTCAGCCAGTTTGCTTGCTTTTTCTTCCTCAATGTCGCAAATAGCCACTACCTGTGCCCTGGGCTCAGCATCCAGCACGGCCACGTGCCGCTTGCCAATGTTGCCACAACCTGCCACTGCAAATTTGAAGGGTTTCATATAGAATTGCGTTTGGGTATTGTTAATTCAATCAAATCACTTTTTGCGCCCTCACCTGCCCTGGCGGGCATGCAGCAGGCGTTGTATCTCTGTGTGTACCTGCTCAAAAATACTGGTCCAGGTAAAGCGTTGGCGTACAGTCTGGTACAACCGCTGGCCGTAGGTGTGAATCATCTCCGGCTGTTGGACCACCTCATCTATACAGGCAGCCAGCTGGCCGCTGTTTTCCAGTTCAAAAAATCGCAGCTCCCCCTTGTCAAAGGTCTGCTCGACATTGCGTTGGCGGGGAACGATACACATCAGCTTGGCGGCGCCGTAGGTGTAGAGCTTCATGAAGCTGTCGCCCGGCCTGCATGCGGGGATGAGCCCCACGTGAAACTGCTGCAGCAAATCCAGCAACTGCTCGTGCTTTACCATGCCGTGAAAAGTGTGCTGAATCTGTGGGGGAATGGCCTGGTGCAGGCTTTCAAAATTAGCTCCGATAAAGTGTATATGAATGTGCTGGGGCTGCTTGAGCTTCCTCAGCGCATCCAGCAGCACCTCAATGCGGTGGTGGTAGGCCAGGTGCCCCACAAAACATAGCTGCAGGGGCAGCTCCAGCTGCTTTTTGTGGTCCTTCAGCCTATCGATAAACTGCGTTTCTATGCCGTTTTGCACACTGATGTAGTGCCCGCCATCCAGCCCATGCGACTGCTTGAGCCCACCCACCATGTAGCAAATGTCAGAGCGGCGGTAAGTGGCCAGCATCAGCCTGCGGGCCAGGCCGTTTAGCCAGGAGTGGTAGTAGTGGCGTATTTCCTCGTAATACACCCCGTTTACTTCTGTGATGTAGGGGATGTTGAGCAGCTTAGCAATGAGAAAAGCGTTGAAATTGAGGTAGGAAATGCGCTCGTAAATAAAATCGGGCCGGGCAGCCTTTACCTGCCTGTAATAGCGGAAAAAGGGCAGGTGATTCACCAGCAGGGTTTTGAGGTCTTTGAGTAGCCCGTACAGTTTGTTGGTGTTGGGGCCGGTGTTCATGTCCACCACTGTGCGTTTTTCAGGCGAGGGGATGAGGGTGAAATTGCCGTTCTGTATGTAGGGCTGCACGGCCTTTGGGGCCAGAATGTCGATATGATAATAGCGAGAAAGCTCCCGTATGCCATTGGTAATGTGCAGGAATGCCCCCGAGTAGGATTTGATACAGCCGGGTTCCGTCATCACGTACATGCCTTTGGCACGGGAGGCAGGCGTATCACTTGTTGGGTCTTGATGAAGAGCAATGGGCGTTTTGCCAGAGGTCTTTGATAAGGTCATAGGTGCTGAATAGCTGTGGATCAGCAGGCTGCACATTGGCAAACGTGCCTCACAGCGGGTTATGTTTGAGCTTTCCTTTGGGCTGTAAATGCTTGCTTGCTACAGGGCTCAGGGCATCAAATTTAATAAAGATTGTACACATTTGAAGGTTGAGCAATGTATGCAGGCAGCCATGGGGCGTTCTGGCATGTAAGGCTTTGCCAGCTTTGATGCAAATTAGCCGTGTAAAGCTTTTCATAAGAACGTTATATTTCCAAAATTCGCCTACAAAAGTGGGCGTAATTTTTTCCGGCCTGGAACTTCTGCTCAAACTGCTGCCTGGCAGCCCGGCGTTTTTGCAGCCGCTGGTCCGGGCTCAGCCCGGCGTATGCTTCCAGCACCGCCTGCAACTGCCGGGGCTGCAGCGCAGCCGGCAGCAGGTAGCCCAGGGCATCGTTCACGATCTCGGCCGTACCGCCTACGTCAGTTGCAGCCACAGGAATGCCAAAGCTGATGGCCTCCATGATGGAAACGGGAATTCCTTCTGTTTCGCTCGTATTTACAAACAAATCCACCGGCTGCCGGGCGTAAAAGTCCAGCAGCGCCTGGTTGCTCACATGCCCCCTGAACTCCCACTGCACCTGCGCAGGCAAAGCCTGCGCCCGGGCTGTCAGCTCCTCCCGCAGGGGGCCGTCGCCAAAGTGGGTCCACCTTACCGGCACCCCAATATGGGCCAGAGCCTCTATAAGCAGGTGTATGCGCTTGAGGGGCAGCATGCTGGCACAGCTCACCAGCCGCAAGGGCGGCACTTCCTCCACAGGCCCAAGCCCAGCCGGAGCCTCTACTCCCAGAAAAGCCGTTTCCAGATTAGAAGCCCAGGGAAATTTGCCTTTCAAATACTGAAAACCGGTGAAAGAAATGGGAAATATTCGATCCAGATTTTTGAGAAAAAATGGGCGAAACGGCAGGTAGTTGTTGAAGCCCCGCTCGAAATAGAGGTCGTAGCCGTGCACCCGGCTGATGATGCGGGCCGAAGGAAAATACCGCCTCTTGAAAAACAAAAAAGACACCAGCCATTTGTCCAGCCAATAGCTGTACACCACGGCAGGCTGCAGCGGCAGCCGCCCCTGCTGCCTCAGCCAGCGCAGCCCCTTGTACCAGCAGGCCGCCTGGTTGAGGTCTTTGAGAATGTCTTTGATATTTTGAAAAAAAATGCGCCGCGCAAGGGCGTGGGTACCCTCAGCCCGGAAGGCCGCCCACAGGGCCGGCAGCACAAAGGGCAGGTTGCGCAGCTGTAGTTTGTGCTGCGAGCGAAAAGCCTCCGGCATGGGCACCAGCTCACAGTTGGCAGGCAGCGGCCGTGCCACTTCTCCCTCCCGTTGCATGGGCAGCACATACACCCGCCCGAACTGTGCAGCCAGGTACGGCACCTCCCCCTCCAAAAAGCTCTCGGTCTTTCCGTATGGAAAACTGTTGGTGATGAGCAATAGTTCCATGGCCCCTACTTCAAATGCCGCCGGATCTTCAGCCGCACCTTTTCGGCAAACTGCTCCACCCGCTTTCTCAGGTCGGGCTGTTTAACCTGATAAACGATCTCTTCGGGTTTTTTCTTTAATACAATTACCTGATAATCACTCGTTTCCAGAAATACCGAATAAGTCTCCAGGTGGTGGATGTACAAATTGTGGGGATACACATTTTGTACCAGCACATCGGTATATATGGGCTGGTCAATGACCTGCAGCAGGTCCCTGCGGTGCTCGTGGCACCAGGCCAGAAAGTAGGGATTGGGCAGGTGGATCATCACAAAGCCACCGGCTTTGAGCAGCTTGCTCACCTTGCCAAAAAGCGCATGGTGCAGCTCCAGCGGGATGTGCTCAATCACATCGGGCATTACAATCACATCAAACTCCTCCTCCAACTCGTATTGCACAATGTCGGCTGCCACCAACTTCACCTGCCGGTAGTGTCCCAGCCGTTTGCGGGCCGTTTCTATGCTCTTGTCGCTGATGTCCACGGCCGTAATGTGGCCCTGCGGCCCCAGGTAGTTGGCTATCAGCTGTGTTTGGGTACCTATGCCGCAGCCAATCTCCAGCACCCGGTCTCCCTTTTTCAGGCCAAACTTCACCAGCCACCGCTGTATGCTGCGGTGCCGGTCATTGATCCCCACTGCAAGTTGCCGGTCAACGTAGTCGTCGTAATACTTTTCTATGTACTTCATGTCATCGCTATTGAAGTGAATCCTCTTGGGTGTTTTTATGTTTAATGTTTGAAATAAAATTCTGTATCAAATTTTTGGCAAAAAGATAATCCGACTTTTTTACCAGCAGGGTGTCGCCCGGCCGTATTCCATACCTGCGGCATATCACGTACAGCACATAGGCAGTGGTCATGAGAAAGGACATGCTGGTGGCCCAGGCGGCACCGGTGGTGCCGTAAGTGGGAATAAGCAGCAGGTCCAGTACAATGGTTACTGCCAGACCTGCCAGGGAGGCAATCATGTTGTAACGGTGAATGCCTTCACCGGCCAGAAAGCCCGCATAAATTTTGGTGAGGCAAAAAGGCACCACCCCTACCAGCAGGATGACGAAAATTTCGGCCGAGGGCAGAAAGGCCTGGCTGTACAGTAGCTCAATGACCGGCCCGGCCAGCAGAGCGGCGGGAAGAGCAGCAAGCAGCGAAATGGCAAACACTGCCCGGCTGATGAGCAGGGTTTTGGGCAGCATCTCCCCCTGCGCGGCCGAAGCCGTATGGGGCATGAGCACACTGGATACCGCCACCGGCAGCAACCAAAACATCTGCGCCAGGTTGGTGGCCAGGGAGTAATAGCCCAAAGGCGCATTTCCCGCATAATAATCAATCAGCCAATAATCGATGCGGTAATTCAGAAACTGGGCCAGCACGGCAAAATAGGAAATGCCGCTCCAGCGAAACACCGTCCAGATCTGCGGCAGGCTCAAAAAAGAAAAGCCAAAGCCAAGGCCCACCTGCCGGAAGTAAAAAAATAGCAACACAGCCAGGCTGACCAAGGACAAAAGCAGATACAGCACAAATACCATCCCACTGTCGAGGTATTCCCCCTCAAAACACGCATAGTACAATGCCGAAAACGCCAGCAGATTGAGCACCCCCTGAATAATCCTGTGCAGGTTGACGATGTGAAAGAGCCGCTTACCCGAAAGAATGGAGATAAAGAAAGTGGAGAGCAGGCTGCACACAAAACTGAGGCTCAGCACCCCCCAGTAAAAGAGATGATTCTGCCGCTTGGGCAGAAAAAACTCATTGTCGTTCCAGTAACCATTGGCACACACCAGCACGAAGAAGATCACACTCACCACCAGCAAAAAAAACAGAATAGTGGACAGCAGCTTTTGTATGGGAAAAGTAGCCTTGGCCACATAGTACGACACCGCCGAGTGGGTGCCAAAGCTCAGCACCAGGGTGGACAGCCCAATGGCAGCCAAAAAAATGGCGTACTCCCCCTTGCCGGCAGGGCCCAGCACCCGGTTGATAAAAATGGAAGAGCCGATACCCACCACAATGAGCAGCACATTGGTGCCAAACGTACCCGAAATATGCCTTTTCAGTTGCATATTAGTTTGTGCTTGCCGGTGAAACGTGAGTTACAAGGCAGCAGGCCAGCACTTCGTGTACCTTTATACCCGGCAGATAGATGACAGTACGAGCAAGAAAAAGCGGTAATGGTAAATCCACAACTATTCATGTAATACATAGCGGCCCGGCATGATCCGGCCATTGACTGAGATTATCAGCCTTTGATAAATTTGCAGGTATAAGTGCCCGTTTTGCCAGCTATGGTGAGCAAATACACCCCGGCTGGCAGGCCGCGAAGCTCAAAGCGCAATTCGAAGCGGGAAGAACCCACATACTCCTGCCTGAGGTATAAACGACGGCCAAAGATATTTGTGACAGAAAAAGTATAAATACCCGCTTGCAGGCCTTCGGCCCGCAGCTGTACCTCCTTCTGGGCAGGCACGGGGTAGAGCGTTAGCTGCGGCCCCTGCACCTCCTCTTCTATTCCTACGGCAATGACCATCACCTCCTGCATAAAGGTATCGCTGCCGCAAGAGTTGGACACGATCAGGCTCACCGTATAGGTACCCGATGCCACATAGGTGTGGGTGGGGCTGATCTGGGTGCTCACCGTGCCATCTCCAAAATTCCACAGGTAACTGCCGAAAGAGGAAAGGTTGGAGGTAAACAAATTAAGGCCATCGGTAGAAAAGCCAAAGAAAGCCGTAGGCAGCTTGATGACGTTGACCGAAACCGTATCCCGGCTGGTGCACTGGTTGTCGTTGGTAACGGCTACCCAGTACGCCCCGCTGGAGCTGATGGCTATGCTTTGAGACGTATCGCCCGTGCTCCACTGGTAGCTGTGCCCGGGGTTGCCCGCATCCAGGGTAGCTCCTCCGCAGGCAATGAAGTCGGCTCCCAGATCTACCTCCGGGAAAGGGGCAAAGCCGGTAACCGTGATGGTATCGCTCACCAGGCAGCCGTTGGGTTCCTGCACCTGTACACTGTAAGTGCCTGGCTGGCTAATCTGTATATCGGGAGTAGTAGCGCCGGTGCTCCACTGGATTTGAGCCGGCTCCTCATAGCCCGAATGCAGCACCTGCCCGCACAACACCCCATCCTGGCCCAGAGCCACCGGCATGGGCATGGCCACCTTTACCGACTCGTTAAAGGTGCAGTTTTCCCCATCGGAAAGCTCAACGGTATAAATGCCTGCGGAGTCCACCACAATGCTCTGGCTCGTTTCTCCCGTGCTCCACAAATAAGATACCGGCCCGGGCCCGGCATCCAGCACCGCCGACTCACATGTGTACAGGGAGTCGGGCAGCACCGAAGGCAGGCGCACCGTTACCGAGCTGGACTTGCGCTGGCTACGGCATTCGCTCAAAACAGTAATTTGCCAGTCGTAGAAAAAGTTGTAGTGCGCGCCCACCGTGGTGCCCCCCGTGATGCTCAACTGCTCATACACCAGCGGAAAGCTCACCCCCGAAGTATTGATGTACAGGTCCAGGCGGGGGTTGACCACCTCAATGCTGTAGTGGGTGCCCACCTGAAGCTCATAGCCAATGGGAATAACCGTAGGGCCGGAGGCATTGGTTTCTATAAACCGCCTGAATACCAGCTGCCTGCCCGAATCCCTGATTTCAACAAAGGTACGTAGGGTGCCCTGGGTATAAATGGTGAGCGAGTCCAGAATGAAGGGTTCGTGCACATCAAAAAACAAGCCCCTGGTACTGGGCACGGGAAAATAGCCCCCGGCATGCTGGAAGGGATCTGGCAGGCCCACGCGCCGGCCCAGGCGTTTGTCCAGGTAATTGGCCGCCTGCAGGTAAAAGGTCTCCGAATCCTGGAAAAACTTGCTCAGCGAAGGCCCGCTGTGAATAGGCTGCCCCCCCGTGGGCACATCGTACCACAGCAGCACGTCCCCGTCGGTTTGGGCCGAAAGGGTATAATCCTGGCTGCCACACAAAACCGTATCGCTGCTCACGGGCAGCGAAGGCATGGGCACCAGGTCCACTATGCCCCCAAAGGTGGCCGTACAGCCGTCTATATCCACACTTACTTCGTAGTAGTCGGTGTTTTCAATCATGATGGACTGCGAAGTGGCTCCCGTATTCCACAGAAAAGTGGCCCCTGCATTGCCCGCATTCAGCTCAAAACTGCTGCTGCACACAGCCGTGTCGCCAAAGGAAATCTGTGGCGCGGGCTTGATGGTGACGTTCAGCGGGCTGCGGTCGCTTCTTGCCGAATCCAGCACCGTAACCTTCCAGTCGAAAAAATAATTGTAGTGGGTGGCCACCGTATGCCCGCCCGTAATGCTCAACTGCCCATAATCCAGGGGATAAGCAATGGAGGTGTTTACAAAGAGGTTGGCACCTGAGGGGTTGGCCAGGGTAAGGCGGTAGCCACTGCCCACCTCCAGCATCAGCCCGATGGGCAGGGGGTTGGCGCCGCTGTTGGAGAGCGAAACTGCTTGCTGAAACAACACCTGCCCGGCCGCATTGCGCACAAACACCGTTCCCGTCAGGGGGCCATTGGCATAAATGCTCACTGTATCCAGTCTCAGCGGCTCGCGCACATCAAAGACCAGCCCCCGCTCATTGGAGATGGGAAAATAATTGCCGCCATTGGCAAAGGGATCGTCCAGACCCATAGCCCGCGGCACATTGAGTTGGCCGGCTTCGGCATATACCGTTGTGGAAGCCGCCAGGTTCAGGCTCAGTTGGTCGCCGCTGCCCAGTATATTGCCCCCAGCAGGCGCATCGTACCAAATGACGATGGATCCCGCCTCCTTTTGAGCAGAAACCGTATAGGTACCCGGCCCGCAAAAAGAGGTATCAGATACCACTGGTGGTGCCACAGCCATCTTCAGGGCATGCACGGTATGATTGGCAGAAAGGTGGTGGGTTGAAAACAGAATGAGAATCAGGCAGCAGGTCAGGCACAAAGCGCGCATTCGATAATGCATATAGTTGAATGATTAAAGATCAAAAAGGAAAATTTATCAATTTGTAACTTATTTGCCTCATAACCAATGGCTTCCGACTCAGGCAGGGGGATAAGTGTGATGCGAATATCCTGAGCCATCCTTATATTAACAACATCTTTTTAATTATATTCTTTCATTAAATGATAACAATTTTTCGATCACGTAGGTTTGCTCTTCGGCGGTGAGGGTAGGGTAGATGGGCAGGCTGAAACAGGCCCCGTACAACTCCTCACTACCTGGAAAAGCAGCCGGTGCAGGCAGGCGTTCGCGGTAGTAAGGCTGCAAATATACCGGAATGTAGTGCACCTGCACAAAGATGTTGTGGGCCCGCATGTACTCAAAAGCGGCTTTGCGCCCGGGCACCCGCACCACATAGAGGTGCCAGGCATGGCCCTGGGCTCCTTTCAGGGGCCGGATGTGGGTGCCTCTGAAGGCTTCGTCATAGCGCCGGGCAATGGCCCTTCGCCTTTGGAGGGCTTCCTCCATGCGGGCCAGCTGCGAGAGGCCCAGGGCTGCATGAATGTCGGAGAGGCGGTAGTTGTATCCCAGCTGCTGCATTTCGTAGTACCAGGGGCCGTGCCATTGCTGCAGCCGGGAGCGTTCTTTGGTAATGCCGTGGGTGCGCAGCTGCATCAGCTTGCGGTAGAGGGCTTCATCGTTGGTGGTGATCATGCCCCCTTCCCCACAGGCGATGTGCTTGACGGGGTGAAAGGAAAAGGTGGTGAGCTCCGCGTAGCGGCCATTGCCGCAACGGTGAAGCCGGCCCTGGCTGTCGTGAAAATAGCCGCCGGTGGCATGAGCTGCATCCTGCAGCAGCCACAAATTGTAGCGGTTGGCCAGGCGGCGAAATGCCTCCATATCGGCCGGGTAGCCGGCATAGTCCACCACAATGAGCCCCTGGTAGGTGCCCGCAGGCGCCTGCCGCAGCAGACGCTCTGCTGCCTCCGGCTGCATGATGCCGGTGTGGGGGTCGATATCGGCAAAGTCCACCTGCCCCCCGCAGTAGGTGACGCAGTTGGCCGTGGCCACAAAGGTAAAAGGCGTACTGATAACGCGGCTTTGGGCATTGACCCCCAGGGCAAGGGCACTGAGGTGCAGGGCAGCCGTGCCGCTGGAAACCGCCACGGCATAGCGGCTGCCCACGTAGTGGGCAAAGGCCTCCTCAAACTGCTGCACCTTCGGCCCCTGGGTGAGGTAGTCGGAGCTGAGCACCGATTTTACTGCCGCTATATCGGCCGCCGTGATCCACTGCCTGCCATAGGGAATGACTTTTTTCATGCTACATCACCTTGGCGGGGTTGCCAAATACCGTTTGACCGTCTTCCACATCCTTGAGTACCACCGCCCCGGGGCCCACCATGGCACCTTCCCCTATGCGCACGCCCGCATGTATGATGGCCCCCATACCGATGACGGCCTCGTTGTGAATCTGGGCTTCCCGCCCTATGCGCACCCCGGCGTGCAGGGTGCAATAGTCGCCCAGAGCGGCGTCGGTTTCTACCGATACGTAGCTATCCAGCAGGTTGAAACTGCCAATCATTGCATTGGGTTGTATCACTGCACCGGCACTGATGAGGTTGCCCCGCCCCAGGCGGGCATAGGGGGAGATGCTGTTAAAAGGATGGATGGCATTGGCAATTTCGGCCTTCGCATCGGCCAGGGCCTCTACCAGTTCTATGCGCTTGTCCGTGTCGCGCTCAGCGATGATGAGGCGGATGTGCTCGTCCTGCAGCAGGGTGTCACAGTCTTTGCTGCCCAGTTGGGCTGCTACCAGTATATCATTCACCTCCTTGAGCAACTGGGTTTCGTCCTGGCTAATAAACCCATAGACGACCACATCCAGCAGGTTGAGAATGTCCAGGGCCACGCGGCCTTCAGGGCCTGCGCCCACTATCATGAAGGGAACTTTGTTGTCTGCCATATAAGTATTTGAAATTCACTGCAAAGCTAGCAGCAAAAATCAAATTTCAAAGATATTGAGAGAGCGGAAGGGGTCTTCCGCTTCGGGCAGGGTGTCTGTTTCTGTGGTGCGGCGTGCACGGGTGTACTGTTCCAGCTCCGCTTCCACTTTTTGCAGTTTTTGGCTCAGCTGTCTGTGTTGTTCTTCGAGTTGGAGAACCTGCCGGGCCTTCTGCTCCATCTGCTGTTGCAGCCCTTTATTTTCCTGCCTGATTTCTTCCACCAGCTTGCGCATATCGGCCCTTTCCTGCACCATTTCTTCGTAGGCCTTGCGGGCTTCTTCCATTTTTTGGGTTAAGTGTTCATTTTGTTGCTCAGCCTGGCTGCGGGCAGCCTGTTCTTCATCGAGCTGGGTTTCCAACTCCACGATCAGATTCTGCTGACTTTCTTTGGCAGCCGCTTCTGTTTCCTGCAGCTGGGTTTTGAGCTGGCCGATCTGGGCTTCGAGTTTCTCCACTATGCCTGCATACAGCTGCTCGCTGTCCTCTATGTGGGCTTTGAGCTGGCCGTTTTCGGCCTGCAGGCTTTGGGTGAGGGTGCGCAGCCTGCCGATCAGGGCGCGGGTTTCTCCTTCTGTCTCCTTCAGCTGAGTTGCCTGCTGGCGGGCCTCGGCCAGCCGGGTTTCATAGCCAGAAAGCCGCCCTTCCACTGCTTGCTGCAGGGCTGTGAGTTGTTGCTGCCACTGGCTCAGCCATTCCTCTTCCTTTGGCGCCTGCTCCAGGCTTTGCAGCAGGGCTGCTTCCTGCTCCTGCAGCCTGTTCAGCTGTTCATTTACCTGCTGAAAAACCTCGCCCGGATCTTCGGCAGCGACAGGTACATCCTTGCTTAGCCCGTTTTGGCCCAGGTTTTTGATTTGATCAATGCGTTTTTTTAGCTGAATAATTTCATCCTGCAAACGTGCTACCAGGCTGGGCGCCTGGCTGGCTTGTGCGTGTTTGAGTGCTTCCTTTAAACGTCGGTTTTCTGATTGCAAGGCAGTGAGTTCTTCCTGAAGTTGCTGAATATTTTTCTGTGACATGTGCCTTTGCCCATTTATTGTTGAGCTACTTCTCTCAAACAAATATCAGGCCGGGAATGGCTTAGTTGCAAGCTATTGTGGAGCCCTTCCCTACATACAGCTCAAAAAAAAATGCCGTGTAAATCCAAAAGGATACACGGCACAACACACATGGATATGAACGAACTCTCATTCTTCTTGCCCCCGCAGGGGGCATAAGCCGGAGAAGAGGAAGAGAGATACCCGATTTGGATTACAACTGAGAGGAGCTAGAGATTCAGAAGCATTGGAGACAATGTGATGATCGAAATAAAGGGGACGGGCACCTACTCTTCCGTAAGCTGCGTTCGTTTGACATCGAGTGTCGGCGTTCAAACGAGGCCTCTTCTCCGCTTATACAAATCTTTCGGCAATTTATGCTTATTTAATAACTGTCAGATTTTAATTGATCTTTGAAAAAAAGACATATCCTGAAGACGTGGAATGATGAACAAAGAATTGGTCAAAGAGCAATAATCCAGGATGTTTCAGGCTATTTTGCGGTAGTTAGCTTCTCTTGACATGGTAAAGTTTGTCAATTATGATGGAAAAAAAATGGCATTTTCCCGGCAAACCTTACGCTGGTTGAAATGGAGGCCACAAATGTAAGGTTTTGTAAAAATTCTCTCCTAATTTGGCCTTTCAAAACCACCCAAAGTACCTTGCGTTCATTTTTTTGCGGATTTATCCTCCTTTTATATTTTTTAACAGCTCCCCTATACAAGTAATGCCTGCCTGTGAAAATGGCCGTTTTGAGTAAGAAATTGTTCACAAAAATGCACACAGGACACATGAGCACCCATATTGCTGCCGAATGCTACAATTCTAACAAGGGCCGCCCCTGGTGTAAGAAAAATGGAGGAGGATGAAAGCGTCAAAACATGCAGCCGCCCATGCCCAGGCCGGGGTGCAGGAGAAGCGAAAAACGAAAATGGAATATTCTAATAATTTAAAACGCGTAAGTTTTGTCCATTAAGCGAATATCAGCCGACTACATTTACAGCCCTGAGGGCTGGAAGCAGCAGCATCTGCTGGAGGTGGGGAGCGGGGGCCACATACTGGGCTTTCGCCCCCTGGCGCCCGGCGATGAATACGAGTTTTACCCCGGCCTGCTCTGCCCTGGCTGGGTAAATGCCCATTGTCACCTGGAGCTTTCCGTGCTGAAGGGCCGCATACCACAAGGCACAGGTATGACGGGCTTTATTCAGGCCCTGCTCAGGCAGCGGGCCGGGGCCACCGAAGCAGAAAGCCGGGCGGCGGCAGCCGCAGCCATGGACGAAGCCTGGCAAAGTGGTACGGTGGGCATGGGCGATATTTGCAACACCGCTCTCACAGCTCCCCTCAAGCGAACACACGCCCTGCGCACCCACAGCTTTGTAGAATTGCTGGGCCTGGATGCCACCAAGGCCGCCGAAATCCTGGCCAATGGCCTGGACCTGCTGCAAGCCTTTGAGGGCCTGCCGGCTTCCCTCACCCTGCATGCTCCCTATTCGGTGTCGGAAGCCCTGCGCCATGCCGTTTTCAATCATAGCAGGGAGTTGCTTTCCATTCACCTGCTCGAATCCACCCAAGAGCGCGAACTCTTTGCCCACGGCAGTGGCCCCTTTATCGACTTTTATCGCCAAATGGGCATTCCTTTTACCCCTTTCCCGCAAAAAGACCCCGCAGCCTACATCCTGCACGGCCTGGAGCCCCGCCCCCTGCTGCTGGTACACAATACTGAAATGCAGCCCCAACAAATAGAAGAACTGATGCAGCGCTTCCCACAGCTGTATGTTTGCCTTTGCCCCCGCTCAAACCAATACATCCACCGCAGCTTTCCTCACATTGAACACTTTTTACCTTTTTCAGAGCGCGTTTGCCTGGGTACCGACAGCCTGGCCAGCAACCATTCCCTGCATATACTGGAGGAAATCAGGGCCATTCAGCAGCGCTTCCCGGCTGTGAACTTACATACCCTGCTACAGTGGGCCTCCACAAATGGTGCAAAAGCCCTTCAATGGGGAACAATTTTTGGTATATTTGCGCCGGATTACAGGCCGGGTATTAACTGGATTGATCACATAGAGATCCAGCAGGAGCAACCCCGCCTCACTCCCCAAAGCAAGCTACACAAGCTGGCATAATATGAAGCGAAACAAACGAACATATCAACGCCTGATGGCCATTGGCGATGTGCTGGTGAGTGAGGAAGTGGTGGAAAAACGCTTTGCCTGCGAGTTGAGCAAGTGCAAAGGCGCCTGCTGCGTAGCAGGCGATGTGGGCGCTCCCCTCGAAAAAGAAGAGCTGCCCATACTGGACGAAATCTATGAGGATGTGGCGCCTTACCTCACCACGGCAGGCCGGCGGGCCATAGCCGACCAGGGCACTTCCGTGTATGACTTTACCGGCGACTACTCCACCCCTTTGGTGGACGGCAGGGAGTGTGCCTATACCACCTTTACGCCCGAAGGCGTGGCCCTTTGCGGCATTGAGCAGGCCTATCGCGACGGGAAAACCGATTTTCAAAAGCCCATTTCCTGCCACCTCTACCCCATACGGGTAGCCAAAACCCGCCAGCTCGAAGCCCTCAATTACGACCAGTGGGACATTTGCAGCCCGGCATGCAGCCACGGCCAGGCAGGCAATATTCGCATATATGAGTTTGTAAAACAGGCCCTCATACGCAAGTATGGCCAGGAATTTTATGATACCCTGGACCAGATGGTAAAGCAACAGGAAAACAGGGAATAACTTCACATTGAACAACCATTAAAATCACCAACATACATGAGTTTAGTTGCTGTAGGAACCATGGCTTTTGATGCCATCGAAACGCCCTTCGGAGAAGTGGACAAAATCCTCGGAGGTGCTGCCACCTATATTTCACTTGCTGCCTCTTTTTACATTCGCCCTGTCAAGGCCATTTCCATTGTGGGCTACGACTTCGAGCCCCACATCATCGAGTCGCTCAAAGCCAGGGGCATCGACATGGAAGGCGTTCAGGTCAAAACTCAGGAGAAATCTTTCTTCTGGGCGGGCCGTTACCACAACGACATGAACACCCGCGATACCCTCATTACGGAGCTGAACGTACTGGCCAACTTCGACCCTGTTATTCCCTCTTCTTACCAGGACTGCCAGTACCTCATGTTGGGCAACCTGGCCCCCCAAACCCAGCAGCAGGTGATTGAGCGCCTGGAAAAAAGACCTGCGCTCATCGTTATGGACACCATGAACTTCTGGATGGATACGGCCATGGACAGCCTGCTAAAGGCCATTGGCATGGTGGATGTGCTGGTGATCAACGGCGAAGAAGCGCGCCAGCTCACCGGGCAGTACTCCCTGCGCAAAGCCGCCCACCAGATCCTGGACATGGGGCCGGCTTTTCTGGTCATCAAAAAAGGCGAGCACGGTGCCCTGCTTTTTCACGAGCAGGAGGTATTCTCTGCTCCCGGCCTTCCACTGGAGGAGGTATTTGACCCCACGGGGGCCGGCGACACCTTTGCAGGCGGCTTTATCGGCTACCTGGCCCGCACCGGCGACACTTCCTTCGAGAATATGAAGCGCGCCGTGATACACGGCAGTGCCATGGCCAGCTTTTGTGTGGAAAAATTTGGCCCTGAGCGCCTCATGGAAATCGACCAGCGCATGCTGAACGAGCGCATACGCGAGTTTGTAAAACTGGCCAATTTTAACCTCTAAAGGCCGCCTACGGCCAGCAAAACGAAGCCCAGGCTGCATGCATTCCCCGCAAGTCATTGCTGTGTTTGATTTTGACGGAACCCTCACCTACCGGGACAGCATGCTGGCTTTTTTTCGCTTTGTGGCAGGAAAAAGGCGCTATTACCTGGGCATGCTGTTACTCGCCCCCTGGGTGCTGGCTTACCAGCTGGGCCTTTGCAGCCGGAAGTTTGCCAAGCAGCGGTTTTTGCGCTTTTTTTTGAAAGGAAAAAGCGAGGAGGCCCTCTACCAGTTGGGGCAAAGCTTCAGCGTCCTCATTCTGCCCCACCTGCTGCGTCCGCAGGGGCTGGCCCGCATCCAATGGCATCAGCAGCAGGGCCACCGTTGCGTGTTGCTCACCGCTTCCCTGCCTTTCTGGACCCGCGCCTGGGCCGAAGCCCGGGGCCTGCAGCTCATTGCCACCCGCCCCGAAATCCGCCAGGGCATATTTACAGGCTGCATTCGCGGCAAAAATTGCCGCGGAAAGGAAAAAGTGCGCCGCCTGCAGCTCGCCTTGCAGCCCACCCCCCGCCACCTGCTCTACCTACATGCCTACGGCGACAGCCAGGGCGACAAAGCCCTGCTCGCCTGGGCCGACCAGGCCCACTGGAAACCTTTTGAAGCTGATTCATGCATGTGATGGATAGAAGGTGCCGGTAAGGGGGGGCTGAGTGCTCAATCTCCAATCGTTAATCAAAAAAAACTCTTTTGCCAACCAGCTAAGATCGCTTCCTTGTGAACTGCATCTCCTTAAAGGAGTCTCCGCTGCGCTCCGATCCCCTGTGGGACTTCCACTGCGTTCCAGTACCTTAAAGGCATCTCCGCTGCGCTCCGACCTGCTACCTGCCACCTGCCACCTGCCACCTGCTACCTGCATCCTGCATCCTGTCACCTGTCCCCTGCATCCCGTCACGCGCATACGTTTGCCCCTGCCTGCATTTGCTTCCCACCCGCTTTACTCTTAATTGGAATTTCTGCAATTTTAAGACTTAAAACGCTGTAGGTCATGCAACTTTTGCTGAAAAATCGTTCGTTACTCCTGGGGGGGGCGCTGCTTGCCGGGCTGGTGCTGTTGTTGGGATTAGAAATGGGCTGCGGAAAAAAAGAGGTGGATTTCAACACCCAAATACGACCCATCCTCAACAGTAAATGCCTGAGCTGCCACGGAGGCGTTAAGCGAAAAGGCGACCTCAGCCTGCTCTACCGCGAAGAGGCCCTGAAAGCAGGGGAATCGGGCCGTGCTGCCATTGTACCCGGCAAGCCTGACGCCAGCGAGCTCATGCACCGCATTACCCACCACGATCCCGAAGAGCGCATGCCCCGCAAAAAAGAGCCGCTTACAGCGGCCGAAGTGGAATTGTTTCGCAACTGGATCAAAGAAGGCGCCCAATGGGAAACCCACTGGGCCTACCAGCCTCCCAAAAAATACCGCCTGCCGGCAGCCAGGCCTGCCTCCTGGCCCACCAATGGCATCGACCATTTCGTACTGGCCCGGCTCAACGAGGCCGGCCTGCAGCCCGCCCCGCCTGCTGAAAGACACCAGCTCATCCGCCGCCTGAGCCTGGACCTCACCGGCCTGCCACCCTCTCCCGAAGAAGTGCAGGCCTTTCTGCAGGATACTTCCGCCAACGCCTACGAAAAAGTGGTGGACCGCCTGCTGGAATCTCCTCACTTTGGCGAAAAGTGGGCCGCCATGTGGCTGGACCTCGCCCGCTATGCCGACTCCAAAGGCTACGAAAAAGACCCCTACCGCAGCATCTGGAAATTTCGCGACTGGGTGATCAAAGCCTTCAACAACGACATGCCTTTTGACCAGTTTACCGTGGAGCAACTCGCCGGCGATCTGCTGCCTGAGCCCGGCCGGCAGCAGCTCATTGCCACGGCCTTTCACCGCAACACCATGAACAATACCGAAGGTGGCACCGAAGATGAAGAGTACCGCATTGCCAGCGTCATTGACCGCATCAACACCACCTGGACGGTATGGCAAAGCACCACCATGGAATGCGTGCAGTGCCACAGCCACCCCTACGATCCCTTCAAACAGGAAGATTACTACAAATTTTTCGACTTCTTCAACCAAAGCATGGATGCCGACCTGGATGATGAATTTCCTTTCCTGGAAGAGTTTAAAGAAGAAGATCAGGCCAAAATTGAGGAGTTTTTGGACCAAATTGCCCGCGAAGAGCCCGGACGCAGCATTGCTGCCCAACTGCCCACAGTGGAAAAAATCAAAGCAGCCCTCTATCCCAGGGTGCTAATTACTGACTGCGATGACTTTCAGGACCTAGAGCTCTACGGCAACTTTACCGCCACCAACTGGGCCAGAAACCCCAACAACATTCCCGAAAAGCATTTCTGGCTGAAATTTTCCCAAATCGACCTCAGCAGCATTAGTCACATTTCTTATACCTTCAAAGCGGCCGGAGACCAGGCCGCCATTGAGCTGAGGCTCGACCGCCCCGACGGCCCCCTGCTGCACCGCCTGGACCTGCCCAAAACTGCCCGCAATTATCAGCAGATAACAGGGGAAGTGAAAGCCACTGGTCTGCACGACCTCTTTGTGATTCCCATCAATAAGCAAATCAATGCGCCGGAAGGCCGCCTCACCCTCAAAGAGCTGTACCTGCACGAAAAGGGAGCCCCTCCCCTGAATGCAAAGCAAATGGCGCTGCGCGACAGCCTGATTCACTATCGCACAAAGGCCATTCGCACCCCCATGATGCGGGACAAAAGCCTCAAAAGGCAAACCTTCGTGTTTGAGCGGGGCAACTGGATGGTAAAGGGCAAGCCCATAGAAGCTGCCGCCGTGCCGGCCTATTTGCCCCAACTGCCTCCGCAGGCCCCCCCCAACCGCCTGAGCATGGCCCGCTGGCTGGTAAGTCCGGACAACCCCCTTACTGCCCGGGTGATTGTCAACCGCTTCTGGGAACAGGT
>RFHT01000518.1 GCA_003696835.1 Bacteroidota bacterium | reverse complement strand
CTTGCAGGGCCGAAATATCTCCTGCGGATTGGGTACCAGAAGGCCCGCTGCGCGGCAGGCAGTGAGCGAGCTGGTGGCTGGGAGCCATCAGCTCGCTTTTTGCATGAATGTTCCGAAATGTTCGAAGTGAAAAACAGACCTAAAGACAGTTGTTTTCGAATGTGAAAATAGGTGCAAAATTTACATTTTTCTTACATCAACCATCTGCCCATGACCTTTCTCCCAAAAGAGTGAAAAAGCCGCAAAAAGCCAAGATGCTAGCTGGTGGGAGTAACAAAACCTAAGGCCATTTCCCTTCTTTTATTCACTTTCTCTCAATAATCTTACATAGGGCACCTTTTTTTGCACTACTTTCGCAAAGTACTCACATTCAATTAGTTAACAAGAAAATTCATTTCGATGTTCCAACATTAATATTTTGTTTATTTGGAAAATACCCCCCCCCCTCTCTATATTTACTTATCCTTAATAAGTAGCGCTCCTGCCCCTGTTTGCTGGGCAATATGTGTAGCACCTGGTGGCTAGATAGTAGGCATGTCATTGATCGTCAACCCTTTAATCCATACCTGCCTATGAAGCTTACCCCTCTCTGTCTCTAAAGAGATTCCCTCCTTTTTTTCAAGCGAATCTTTCGGATTTCGAGGAAATCTAAAAGATTTGACCGGTACCCTGTGGTAGCAGGGCCCGGCCAAACAAATAATTAATTGTGAATTAACTATCAACTTTAAAACTACAAAAAATCATGAGACCTAACAAAATTATACCTCTCGTTATTCTGACGCTTACATTCATTTTTAGTGCTTGTCAGCAAGAAAATGTAGCTCCTGAGTCTAAGCAGGAAAAAGACAAAATGGAAAAGGAATATGGCCATTACTCTAAACAACTCACTTTGGTCGATAGGTCAGGGAAAAATTCTGTAACCTTGAATATATCTTCGGATATTCAACGACTTTTGGACAAATACAGTGAACGAACATTAAAATTAGAACCTGTCTATCGAATTTCAACCCCTTCTTTGCCAGATAATACTCAAAATTCTATCTTGGAAGAAATTCCAAATGAAAATAGTAAAATCATCCATATCCACCCCATCTCCTCATCTCTGGAAAGCGGGGCAATCGGTTTTAAGGTTACCTTCCAAACTGATAATTTAAAAGATGCGAGCCGTGCAGACTACGAAGAAATTCGTTTGTATAGTGATGGATGGCGGTCAACGGGGGCGAGGCTTAATTATCCGGAATATGGAATTGATTTGCAGGTAAAAGTGCATTACAAGAAAAATGGTGGGATATTTTGGAAAAAAATTACAGAAGGTATAGCTGATAATGAGGGAGAACAAGTTACCGGCTGCATTGTGGGAAATAAAATAAAAAAACTGCGCCTGCAGGTAAATTTCCTCAACTGCTGCTACGCCAACTGGACGGCTTTGTGGTCCACTACCTGCCTCTGATTCTGAAGCCCGGAAAACCCCTCATGTTTTCCGGGCTTCAACCCACCAAAGCCCCCAATTATTCGTCATAAAAGAAAATTCAGATTTCCAATCATGAAACAGCTCTGTAAAATTGCTGGGTGGCTGAGTTGCTGGAGCCTGTGCGTGCAGGTGCTGGCCGGGCAGACGCCCAGGCTGGCCACCCTCAATGGTTATGTGCGGGATGCCTCTACGGGAGAAACGCTCATCGGTTGCTCAATTGTGGAAATGCACACCCAAAAAGGCACGAGCAGCAACGAGTATGGCTTCTTCAGCCTGAGTTTGCCGCCGGGTCAGGTGGAATTGCGGCTGGCATACCCGGGTTTCAGCACCCGCACTTATGAGTTTTGGCTCAAAGCCGACAGCAGTGTCAACCTGCTCATGGAGACCAGCACGCTGGAGGAGGTGGTCATTACCGCTGAGCAAAAACCCAAACTGGGAACACTGGAGCTGTCCGTGGGGCAACTGCAGGCCTTGCCTGCCCTGGGTGGAGAGCGCGACCTGCTGCGAAGCCTGCAACTGCTGCCCGGCGTGCAGGGGGGCAACGAAGGAACCACCGGCTTGTATGTGCGGGGAGGCGGGGCAGATCAAAACCTCATGCTGTTGGACGATGTGCCGCTGTACAATGTATCCCACCTCTTTGGCTTTTTTTCTACCTTCAATGCCGATGCCATCAAGCACATTACCCTCATCAAAGGCGGATTTCCGGCCCAGTATGGGGGCCGCCTTTCCTCTGTACTCGACATTCGCACCAAAGAGGGAAATTTATATAAATTTTCTGGCAAGGGGTCGTTGGGCATAGTAGCTGCCAATGCCACCCTGGAGGGGCCGCTTCAAAAGGGCAAAAGCTCCTTCATCATTTCGGCCAGGCGCACATTTCTCGACCTCTTTACCCGGCCGTTCACTGCTGTGCAGCGCCGCAATGAAGGCGGGGGTGGGAGCCTGGGCTACTTTTTTTACGACCTCAATGCCAAAGCCAATTATATTTTCTCCCCCAACGACAGGCTCATTCTGAGTGTGTATGCAGGAAAAGACCGCTTTCAGAACCGGCTGGAAGAGGTGGACGAACAAGCCAATGACCGCAGTGAATTTGAGCAGGCAGTAAGCTGGGCCAATACAGCCCTTGCCCTGCGTTGGAACCACCTCTTTTCGCCCAGACTGTTTGTCAATACCACGGCAATTTTTGGGCGCTATCACCTCATGCAGCAGCACCGGACAAAATACGAACTACTCGATCCGGATGAGTACCGCAAGGATGAATTTTTGAATGAATACCAATCGAACATTCAGGACGTAGGCCTAAAAACGGCCTTTGAGTTTTATCCCGACCACCGGCACCTCCTCCGCTGGGGCATACAGGGGGTTCATCACCGGTTTTTGCCAGGGATAAGAACGTACCGCCAGCAAAGCAATCAGCAGTCCTTTGCCGACTCCTCCCAGGCCAGCACGCCCATACCAGCCTGGGAAGCACGGGCCTACCTGGGGCATGAATGGAAGATAGGAGCCGGCCTGCAGCTCAGCAGTGGCCTGCACGCCTCCGCATTTGGGGTAGGCGATACCCAGTATGTAGCGCTGGAGCCCCGCTTTATCCTCAACTGGCAGCTGAGCCCTGTGCTCCACTTCCAGGCGGCCTATACCCGCATGCGTCAGTACCTCCACCTGCTGTTCAACACAGGGGTGGGCTTCCCCCTGGAGTTGTGGGTACCCCCCACGGACAAAGTGCCCCCTCAAACGGCCTGGCAATTGGCCGGCGGGCTGGGCTGGAAGCAGCACACCGGCTGGGAGGTATCGCTGGAAGGATATTACAAAAACATGCAGGGGTTGATTGAATTTAAAGAAGGCGCCAGTTTTTTGATCGAAAGCAACTCCTGGGAAGAGCAGGTAGCCCCCAACGGCAGGGGATGGTCTTATGGAGCCGAGCTGCTCATACGCAAACAAAGCGGGCGGCTCAACGGCTGGCTGGGCTATACCTTTTCGCGCACCTACCGGCAGTTTAAAGAACTCAATGCAGGGAAAAAATTCCCCTTTAAATACGACCGCACCCACGATGTGGACCTGGTACTGATGTATAAGTGCTCCCCGGCCATAGAGATGAGTGCCATCTGGGTGTACAGTACCGGCAATGCTTTTACCATGGTGGAGGGCTTTTTTCCTACCCTTAATTATCCCCCCCAACCCAATCAGTTCATTGCATTGAACGAACCCACCATTCCGCCCCCTACGCCGGGCATTATCCGCCCCCAGCCCACTGAGGGGCTCATCTATGGCAGCCGCAATGGTGCCAGAATGCCCGCCTACCATCGCCTCGACTACAGTATAAGCTTTTACAAACAGAAACGCACCTACAAACGAAGCTGGATCATCAGTATATATAACCTCTACAACCGAAAAAACCCCTACTACATCTTTTTTGAATACCAGAATGAACCGGAAGGGAACTCTGAGCCCAGAGGTAAATTTACCCAGGTGAGTTTATTTCCCATTATTCCTTCGGTCAGTTACCAAATTGAATTTTAGCCCATGAAGCTCCTGCAAACCCTGGCGCTGGCGGCTATGTGTCTGCTATGCGCTGCCTGCGTAAAAGAATTGCCCTTTGAACCCCCAGCCCATGAAAGCAAGTTGGTGTTGAATGCCTTTGTTGACCTGGACACAAACTGGTACGCCAGTCTTTCAAGCAGTGCGCCTGCCAGTGGTGTTGTGCGTTTTGAACCCGTGCAGCAGGCCGAATGGAAGATATGGGAAAATGACATACCTCTGGCTATAAAGGCCTCCTACCTGCCTCCGGCAGAGCCGCCGGGTTTAGGGCTGTTTCGCCTTGAGGGGGTTGTTCCCAGGGCTGGAGCTGTGTACCGACTGGAGGTTCATACCCCTGATTTTCCGGCTGTAGCAGTGCACACCCGCATGCCGGCGGCCATTCCCCTGGGCCAGCTGGAGTGGCTGCAGGTGACCAGCCGCAAAGTGCAGGACTCGCTTTTCTTCGTCCAGGGATTGCTGCGCATCTCTTTTACGGACCCGGCCAGCGACAGTAATTTTTACGCCCTGCACCTGTATTACCCCTCTCCCGTAAAAGATACTCAACCCCTCCCTGTGGATACAGTAAATGGGTTGTTTCTCAATCCGGTTTTTTTCGATACAGCGGATCCTTCAGCCATTTTTTCCCTGGCAGCAGGCCAAAGCTATTTGTACGAAGATGACTTATTTAATGGCCAGACCAAAGTAAGCGTGCTGGAAATTGCTACGCTGGTAAGCGATACCGCCTCCAGGCTCAAGGATCTGGTGGTAGAGTTGCGCCACCTGAGCCCGGACTATTACCGCTATCATCGCAGCTACATGGACCAATACCTCACCGTATCCCAGCCCTTCGCCGAGCCTTTGCAGGTATATAGCAATGTAAGCGGTGGGTACGGAATATTTGCGGCTTATGCGGCATCCCGCAAGCGCATCGCATTTCCCTGATGTCCTCAACTGGTATTTCTTTATTCCCTATTCACCACCAAATAGCTATTGTTCCTCTGCACGCAATCCCAAACGAATTGCGTATATTCCGCTAAAAAAAAGCATCCCCCTACAACCTCAGCCCTACGGCGGCGCTGCCTCCCAGCACCCAACTGGGCTGTACATCAAAAATATTCGTGGAAGGCGGGTCCATGAACAACATGGGGTGCAGGCCCACCCGCACCAACCACCGCCCCCTGCGCGGCTGGTAGCGGTAGCCCAGGCCCGGCACCAGGTACAAAAAGGTGTCGGTCTTGCCGTCCTTTTTAAACATCGTATGAAAATGGTAGATGTAGGGCTGTATGCCCAGGCTAGCCTCAAAATGGTGATCATTGCCGGCCGTGTAGGCATGTACGCCCAG
>RFHT01000517.1 GCA_003696835.1 Bacteroidota bacterium | reverse complement strand
TGCTGGTGAGGGACCCGGATTTCCGGCCTGGGCAGGGCAAAGGACCGGAGGTGGTGCTCAGGGCGGGTGCGCTTCCAGCTTTTCCCCGCCCACACGGGAGTGGTGCTGTGGAAATTGGGGGGGAGCTGAAGCAATGGCATAAGGTGACGCTTTCCCTGGAAGGCCCTTTTGCCAGCGAAGCGGACGAGGAGCCCAACCCATTTACCGACTATGAACTGAAGGTGGTATTTACGCATGAATCTGGTTCTCCTTCCTATGTAGTGCCGGGCTATTTTGCGGCCGACGGGCAGGCGGCTGAAACGGGTGCCACCGAGGGTAGGATATGGCGAGCCCATTTTTCGCCGGATAAAGCAGGGAACTGGTCTTATGAGGTGTCGTTCAGAAAAGGGAAATATGTGGCGCTGATGGCTGTTCCCTGGGCGGAGGAGCTGGCGCCTTTTCACGGCCTGAGCGGAAGTATAGCTGTGGGAAAAACGGACAAAAGCGGGCGCGATTTTCGCGCCAAAGGCAGGCTGGAGTACGTACGAAAGCACTTTTTGCAATTCCGGGGCAGTGGAGAATACTTTCTCAAGGCGGGAGCCGATTCACCGGAAACCCTGCTGGCTTACCGCGATTTTGACGGCACCTATACGGCCCGCCAGCCACTGAAGAGCTGGGAACCGCATGTGCAGGACTGGCGGGAGGGAGACCCGCTGTGGCAGGGAAACAAGGGCAAGGGAGTCATAGGAGCCATCAACTACCTGGCGGGAAAAGGGGTAAACGCCTGCTCTTTTCTCACCTACAATGCAGGAGGAGACGGGGATAACGTATGGCCCTTTGTAAGCCGCAATGATAAATACCACTACGATTGTTCCAAACTGGACCAGTGGCAGCTGGTGTTTGACCATGCCCAGCAAATGGGCATGTACCTGCACTTCAAAACTCAGGAAACCGAAAACGACGACCACCGCCGGGGAGGCAACCCCACGGGACTGGTGCCAGAGTCGCTGGACGGGGGCCAGCTTGGCCCACAGCGCATGCTGTACTACCGGGAGCTGATTGCGCGCTTTGGGTATTTGCTTGCCCTGAACTGGAACCTGGGTGAGGAAAACTCCCAGACCACGCAGCAACGCAAAGAGATGGCGGCATTTTTTGCCCGTATCGACCCATATTCTCACAATATCGTGCTGCATACCTTTCCCAACCAGCAAGCCAGGGTATATGAGCCTTTGCTGGGACAATCCAGTGAGCTCACCGGCTTTTCTCTGCAAAATCACTGGAACCACACCCATGCCCGCACCCTGGAGTGGGTAAAGGCTTCGGCCCGTGCGGGCAAGCCCCTTGTCATTGCCAATGACGAGCAGGGACCGGCCAGCCACGGGGTGCCGCCCGACCCCGGCTACCCCGGCTTTGAGCCCGGAGCAATTGACTACGACCTGCACGACATACGCAAACAAAGCCTCTGGGGTAACCTCATGGCCGGTGGGGCAGGGGTGGAGTATTACTTTGGTTATCAATTTCCACAAAATGACCTGAACTGTGAAGACTTTCGCAGCCGCGACAAAAGCTGGGAGTATGCGGCCATTGCACTCGATTTTTTTTCCTCACACCAAATCCCCTTCTGGGAGATGAGCAACCAGAATGCCCTGATCGGAAACCCTGAAAACCACAAGGAGAAATATTGCCTGGCCAAAAAGGGCGAACTCTACCTGGTGTACCTGGCCTATGCCGAAACCTCCTCTCTGGACCTCAGTGCCGAAGCTGGGAGGTTTGAAGTGTGGTGGTTCAACCCCCGTGAGGGCGGGCCGCTGCGACGAGGCAGCAGGCAAAAACTGCGGGCAGGCAAAGTGGTGGAGCTGGGACTGCCGCCCGGCGACAGAGACGAAGACTGGCTGGCGGTGATTCGCAGGCAAGCGCCTGACCCCTAAAGGGCAAACGTATGTATGCCCGGCGGCTGAGGGAAATCTCCCGTTTCTGGGGATATTGGGCCAACTTTGAGCCTGAATATTCCGATATGAATGCTTCCCTTTTTGTACGCATTTTATTCATTGCCCTGATGTGGGCAGGTAATGGGCTTTTTGCCCAGCAGCGGCTGGAAAACCGCCAAGCTTATCGCATACACGTACGGGCTGCCGATGGCCCCATACTCATAGACGGCCTGCTGGAGGAGCCTGCCTGGCAACAGGCCGAGGTGGCCGATAGCTTTTACCGGGTATTGCCCATAGACACGGGCTTTGCCAGCGCCCAAACGGAGGTGCGCCTTTGCTACGATGCCCAGCACCTGTACATGGCCATTGTCTGCCACGACACCCTACCCGGCAAACGCCCGGTGGAGTCGCTCAAACGCGACTTCAGCTTTGGCCGCAACGATAACTTCCTGGTGTTTATCGATACCTACAACGACCAGACCAACGGCTTTTCCTTTGGCATTTCGGCTGCCGGTGCACAGTGGGATGGCATACAGGCCAATGGGGGCTTTGTGTCGCTGAACTGGGACTGCAAATGGCGCTCGGCCATCCAAAGCTATGACGACCGCTGGGTGGCGGAGTTTGCCATTCCTTTTCGCAGCATACGTTATAGGGAAGGGGTAAAGGAATGGGGCATCAATTTCAGCCGCCTCGACCTCAAACAGAACGAAAAATCCAGTTGGGCGCCCGTGCCCCGGCAGTTTCAAACGGCCAACCTGGCCTATACCGGCACCCTGGTATGGGAGGAGGCACCCCCCAGCTTGGGCACCCGTTTTTCCCTCATCCCCTACGCACGGGCCCTGGCTACCCAACAGGTGGAAGCAGGCGAAGACGTGGCCTTCAACGGCCGCGTGGGTACCGATGCCAAGATCACCCTTTCTACCTCTATGAACCTGGACCTGACGCTCAACCCGGATTTTTCGCAGGTGGATGTGGACCGGCAGGTGACCAACCTCGACCGCTTTGAGCTCTTTTTTCCGGAGCAGCGGCAGTTTTTTCTGGAAAACAGCGACCTCTTCGAAAGCCTGGGCGACGAAAATATGCGCCCCTTTTTCTCGAGGCGCATCGGGCTGGGCCAAACGGCCCCCATACGGGCGGGCGCACGCCTGAGCGGCAAAGTGGGCGAAAAGTGGCGCATTGGCCTCATGAACATGCAAACCGGTACCCAGTATGACGACCCGGCGGCCAATTTTACGGTGGCGGCTGTGCAGCGGCAGGTGTTGAAACGTTCCAACATCAGCGCCTTTCTCGTCAACAAGCAATTGACCACCGGGCGGGACCACCCGGCTTATGGCCACAAAAACCCTTTTACCCGCGTGGCAGGTCTTGACTTCAACCTGGCCAGTGCCGACAACCGATGGACGGGCAAATTTTTTTTCCACCAGGCATTTTTGCCCCGGCAGCCTGCCGATGCCTTTGCCGCAGCTGCCCGCATAGCCTTCAACAATCAAAACTGGTCGATCTCCTGGAACCAGGCCATGATCGGCCGCAATTTTGAAATCAATGAAGTGGGCTTTGTGCGCCGCAAAGGGCTGCACCAGATGACCCCCCAGCTGCAATACAAGTTTTTTCCCGGCAACTCCCGCCTGGCCAACCACGGCCCGGCTGTGGCCCTGGACATGTTTTTTAACCATGACTTTGAAATGACCGACCGGGAACTGGAGGTGGGTTACGCCTTTCAATGGCTCAACCGCAGCCAGCTGGAAATAGAGTGGGAGCAGGGCTACATCAGATTGCTGGACGCCTTTGACCCCACCAACACCGGAGGGGTGGAATATGAAGCTGGTACGGAGTTTAGCTGGCAGGAGTGGGCCCTCAGCTATGCCTCGGATGCCCGCAAGCTGCTCAATTTTGAGCTGACCGGGCGCTATGGCGGCTATTTTGGCGGCAACCGCCTGGGGCTTTCGGGTACGCTGGGCTACCGCCTGCAGCCCTATGGCAACTTGTCGGTGGCCGCAGCTTATAACCGCATAGAGCTGCCGGCGCCCTACAGCAGCGCCAGCCTGTGGCTGATAGGCCCCCGCCTGGACCTCACCTTCACCGACCAGCTTTTTCTCACTACCATTGTGCAGTACAACAACCAGATCGACAACCTCAATGTGTTTGTGCGTTTTCAGTGGCGCTATGCGCCTGTTTCGGACCTCTTCATTGTTTTTACCGACAACAGCTATCCCGAAGATTTGCGCACCAAAAGCCGGGGGCTGGCAGTGAAGTTGTCTTATTGGCTGAATTGAGGAGGGGTGGGTAGCAGATGTTTTTTAGCTACAAACACAGAACACGGACCAGGGCACGAAGCCAACCGGGTTAATGTTTGAATGAGTCTTTTTTGAGAAATGAAACCAGCGTTTCAATTTATTTGCCAAGCTCCCGCTGCACCTTTTTGGGCAGTTTGGCTTTCACCAGGCGGTATGCCTCCTGGGCATACTGTTGCCACTGCTGAGCAGAAAGCAAGGCGATGTCTTCCACATATACCCATTGTCTTTT
>RFHT01000516.1 GCA_003696835.1 Bacteroidota bacterium | reverse complement strand
TGCATCTCAACTTCCACTGAAGCTTTGCAGGGGCAACACCACTTTGAAGCCCCAGCGGGCTGCGCCGTAGTCGCCCATCAGGCGGGTGTTGAGGTCTATGCGAAAGGGAAAAACTTTGAAGATCATTTTTTCCAGGCCTGCATTGAGCTCCAGGTAGGGCCGGCCATTTTGCTGAATGAGGTAATGAAGCCCCACGTATTCGCGCAGTTTGAGGCGGCGGATACCGGGCAGCTTGTTGGTGATAAAGCCGGAGAAGGCATGCTCCAGGTGGGCCTCCACAAAGGGCTGGGTGCCGGAGGTGCGGTAATAGGGCAAAAGCATAAAGCCGTCATAGCCGGTAAAGTTATAGGGCGTTTGGTTGCCTTTGAAGTGAAACTGGTCCGGGAAATGCAGCTTGCGGGTATGGAGGAACTTTCCGGCCGTAACGCGCCAGTTCATGCTGCCCAGCAACCCCAGGCGGGTTTGCTGGCTGATGGTAGCCCGGAGGTGGGAGAAATCCGAAGAGGCGTCGCCAAAGAGGGCAGGCGCATGCGTATAGGTGAGCTGGAGCAGGGGAAACTTGGAGCCCAGGTTAAACTTGCCGTTGGGAATGCTGATGTATCGGTTGAAGGGCAGCAGGCTGAGCTGCAGCTCGGCAATGAAGGCCTTGTGGGGAGTGAGGGGGATGTTGGGGGCATAGCGCTTTTCCCGCTGAAAAAAGCTGTATTCGCTGGTGTTGGACATGGGCAGGCGGTCTTCGTAGCGCAAGTTGCCCGTGAAGGTGAAGCCATTGAAGAGCTCCCGGCTGTAATTCAACTCAGCAAAGCGCTTGCGGTAGAGCCGGATGTAGCTGTCGTGGGCAAAGAGGGCCGTGCTGGTGTTTTCGATCAGGCTGATCTGGGGAAAACGGCTGAACTGGCTGATGAAGTCACCCCCGCTGAGTTGCAGCTGCTCGCGGTACTTGCCACTGCCCCGGTAGCGCAGGTCGAGGCGGTAGCTGAATTTGCGGTCGCCAAAGCTGTAGCGCAGGGTGGGCCCTATTTGAACGCTCCTGCCTTTGTCCAGCTTCCACTCCCGCTCCACCCCTGCAGCCAGAAACCAGCCCTCAATGGCGTTGAAACCGAAGGTATTCAGCATACTTTTGATGCGCCAGATGTTTTCCGTGCGGTAGTTGCGAATTTCTTTGCCCAGCAGCAGGTCCAGGGGTTTGATTTTGCGGTTGACGCGGGTGAGGGAGTCGAGGTATTCGGGCGAAGTGAGCACCTGTTCCAGGCTGTCTTTGTACTGGTAGTCTTTGAGCTCGATGGCGGTAAGTGGCAGGGGGCGTATGCCTTCCCAGTAGGAGCGGGAGTGCTCCAGGGCGCTGTCGGAGATGGCAATGAGCTCGTTGTTAAAAAAGCCTTTGGGAATGGCAGGCTGCACGTTGTAGTCGGACATGAGGGAGGTAGAGCTGCCCGAAAAGGGAATGCGAAACATGAGCATGTTGAAGTTGAAGGCCAGGTGCACCCTGGACTTAAAGGGCAGCCAGGCCTGGTGCAGGGGCTGGTATTCCTGCTGAATGACGAGGGTATCCAGGGTTTCTATTTGCTGGGTTTTGGTCACCACCCAATCAATTTCCTTGATGGCATAGGAGGAGTCGGCTATGTAAATGATGCCGTTGTAAACGGGATCGTGTTTGCGCTTGGGCAGCAACTGGATTTTGTAGGCCTTGTAGCCTGGTTCCTGTATGGTACCCAGCAGCTTGTAGTCATAGAAAAAGAAGGCATTGTCGGCTACGGGCGACACCAGCCCCCGGTTGGCCACGCCTTGCATCACCTGCAAGTTTTTGTAGGGATCGAAGCGGTTGAATACATTGCCCATAAAACTAAACTGGCGCGAATTGCCACTCACCCGGCTGCTCACGATCTTTTCCTTGACCTGATTGGGCTCCTTCACGGCCACTTCCGACACATTTTCAGAAAGAAAGAGCAGGTCCGACTTAAACATCTCCAGAGGTACAGGCGGCTGACTGCCCGAGTTGCTGCTGTTGGGGTCGATTTGGGCCATTTTGAGCAGGCTGTCGATTTCGAAGCCCTCCTGGAAGCGAATAGTGGTTTTGGTGTAGGCTTTATAAGTGTATTGGGGAAATGGGCGGGCGTTTTTCTTTTTGTTTTTGATGGCCTGCCGGATGATGCCATAGGCGGGGTCGCGCCCGTCGGCGGAGATGAGCACCTCTTCCAACACCAGTTGTTCTTCCACCAGGGAATAAGTTTTGTGAAGGGGAGCGCGCAGCTCAATGGTATCCCGCAGCCGCCTGTAGCCCAGGTGGGAAAGCACCAGCACGTGCCGTCCGGCAGGCAGCCGAAGCTGAAAGTTCCCCTCCGCATCGGTCAGCGTGCCGTAACGGGCTTCATCTACGGCAATGCTGGCATAGGCCAGTGCCTGGCCTCCGGCTCCGCTTATCCGGCCCGAAAAGAGATAGGTGGATTGTGCCGGCAAAAGCCCCGGCAGCATCGCCAGGCCAAAGGCCACATACACCCAGTGGGATGCTGTGCCGGAAAACCGACCGGAAATCCATGAAAAAAAGGAAGGTGTTGGAAATAGGTGCATAAGATTGGGTCTGTGCATTCTGTAAAACAAACGCGCAAGGGGGCTTTTTGGTTTTTTAGGATAAATGCGCCATCTTGTACAAACGGCCATTCAAATATACAAAAACCCCAGCAGCCATGATGGAAGAAGACGATTTTGAAGCCGACTCCCTGCTCTACCGCAACTTCCAGCAACTCGTTCACTTGAAGTGCCCCGCTTGCTGGGCGTCTATATCGGTGATGGTGGACTTGAGCGTGCAGGCACAGACCTACATTGAGGACTGTGAGGTTTGTTGCCGCCCCATGGAAATCAGCTACCAGGCAGCGGAAGGGAGGCTGATGCAATTTGAAGCCCGTGCTTTGGAACAATGATGTGAAACCCCCCTTGTAAGTAATCATCAACCCCATGAAACGACTGTTTGCCCTGTTTACCGCAATGATGTGTCTGGGGGCTCTGGCCCAGCCCAGCGAACTGGCCTCCTATAATTCCCGCCACCTGCGCATACAGAAAGGGGCCATGTGGACCCTGGGCGGCTGGGCCGTACTCAACATAGGCGGCGGACTGATTGCCCGCAGCCAAAGCAGCGGAAGTACCCGATACTTCCATGAAATGAATGCCCTCTGGAATACCGTCAACCTGGGCATTGCCCTGCCCAGCCTGATAGGGGCTTACCAAACCGACCTTACCCAAATCAGTCGAAGCGATGCGCTCAAACGCCAGCATGCCATTGAGCGCATATTGATGCTCAATATTGGGCTGAATACCGGCTACATCATGACGGGCGCCTTTCTGATCGAACGCTCCCGCCGGGGCGATACCGACTGGAAGCCCGAACGGCTGAAAGGCTATGGGCAGTCGCTCCTCCTTCAGGGCGGCTTTTTGCTGCTGTTTGACGTTACGCAGTACCTGCTGTATCAGCAGAATGGCAAGCGGGTGATGCCCGCCCTGCTGGGGCAAGTGCGTGTGACAGGCAATGGGGTAGGGGTGTGTTGGGTGTTTTAAATATGATTCAAATTTATTTACCATGACTACCAACCCCCGCTATACCATTCTTCTCAAAGAAATTGATCTCATCCAGGAGAGTGTAAAAAACCTGGACGACCTCATCTTCAAGACCAAAAACTTTGCTTTTCCATTTTGGGGGGGCAGTTTGTTTTTGATTGCCGATCAGCTGGCTGGCAATGAGAAATTCAAACAGGAGCTGATTCCCTGGCTGATTCTGGCTACGGCGGTGATTCCGCTTATGTTCTGGGGCATGCACTTTTACTGGCAAAAGCACTTGCGGAATATGGCCGAGCGGGAGCGCATCATTGCCGCTTTTGTCAACAGCCCGGCCTTCCACGAATGGGTAAACGACCCCTCCGGCCTGGACTTCCCGGTCTATGACCCGGTGGGTTGGATTTTTACCAGGCAGGGCATAGAGGAGGAAGCACAGCGAGGGCGTTGGCAGCAGCACCTGGTGGACCTCAACAAGTATTCGGTCTGGGACATTCTGCTGTACAAAGACGCCAAATTTTACTATCCCCTGATGGTGCTGGCTTCTGTGGTATTCGCCTGGGCCTATTGGTAGGGCTGCTTTTGCCTGTTTGCATCATACCTGCTTTCCTACTTTTTCCATTGCTTGTGTGGGGCACCATTTCGCGTAATCAGCGCCGGGTTTTGATTATCCCTTATCCGGCCGGAAAGGCTAATTTAGGTCTCAGCCGCGTCCTACTTTCAACAAGCAAACATGAACACTGGCATTCAAGCCTTATGGCTTTTATGGGTAGGGCTTTTGCTGGCTCCCCATTTACAGGCACAATACAGCTGGACCCCCCACGGCCCGGACAACCTGGGTAGTAAGACGCGGGCCCTGGCGTTTACCGCGGAGGGAAAACTGTTGGCAGGCTCCGAAGGCGGGGGCTTGTGGGTATCGGAAAACGAGGGGGTATCCTGGCAGCGCCTGGCCACCTACCAGGGCAATCCCAACATTACCTCTATCAGCGTGGAGGGCAACCACATCTATGTGGGCACGGGCGCCAGCCAACTGGTGTCTTCGCCTTACGAGGCGCTGTTTCCTGCGGGCTTCGACCTCAGCACCACCCCTGAGGGGTTTCTGGGCTATACCGGCCTGCCCGGGGCGGGGGTGTATGTATCGGAAGACAATGGCGCCAGCTGGAGCAATGCCAATGGCACTACGGATGCATTTTGGGGCACGCTGAATTACCAGGGGCCCTTTATTGCCATACAAAAAGTACTGAGTGCCAACGGGCGGGTATTCATTGCCACGCGCAGGGGCTTATTCTATTCCGATGACAGCGATCTGAAGCAGGTCGTTCCGGCCCTGGGCTCTCAGCGCTTTATGAACGGGCCGGTGTATGATATAGAAATAGCTGCGGGCGGACGGGTATTTGCCGGTACAGCGGACTCGCTCTACGTGTCGGAGGACGGAGGGCAGACCTTCCGTGACCTAAAGGACCCGGGCTTGTACAGCCTGGGGCGGCTGAGCTTTCAGCGGGTGGCCATAGCCGTGGCGCCCTCCGATGCGGCGGTGGTGTATGTGGCGGGCACCCGCAGCAATGGGGAGCTGAGCGGCATCTGGCAGTCGAAGGACGGGGGGCAGAGCTGGCGCAATTTTGCGCCCAGCGGCAATCCGGGCTTTACGCCCCTGGGAACCAGCGGGCGCGATGCCTTTGTGCTGGAAGTGTTTCCCACTGATGCTGAGCGGGTGGTGGTGGCTGGGGCCAACTGGTACACCTTCTCCCGGGAGAAGGGCTGGGTGCAGACCGCCCAGCGTTTCAACCCCGCTGCTTCAGATTACGTGCCTGCCCCGGTTTACTGCCTCAGTTTTCACCCCCAAAAGCCCGGCAGCTTGTTTGTGGGTACCGGTTTTCAGATTGTTCGTTCCACCGATGGAGGCCAGACCTTTACGCAGAAAAATAAAGGCTATGAGGCGGCCCTCACAGTGAGCGTAGCGAGCTTAGCTGTGGCGGGCAGGCAGGCCATCGTGAGCGGCACGCCGGGGCGGGGCGTCATCCTCAACGGGCATTTCCGTTCCGGCCTGCCCGTGGCCCAGGCATTTGGCGACATCAACCCCGTTACCTACAGCCGGGTAGCGGCCTCCAGCCTGTATCCGGGCGCCCTGCTGATACAGGGGCCCGATGAGGGGCTGCTGCGTTCGCCTGCCTTTGGCACGGCCTTCGAAACCTTTTACGGCCTGCCCATCAGTCCGCAGGTGCGGGGGTTGTTGTTGCAGGATACCCTCATCGATCGCCAGGATAATTTTCTCTCAGATTCGGACCCCACCGTCAATGTGCTGCGCGACGACAACGGCCCCCTCATGATGCCCTGGGTGCTGGATGAAGTGATTCCGGAGGAGATGGTGGGTGAGCATGTGGGCAGAGAGGAATTGCAGCAGTTGGAAAATTTCGTTTTCTTTTGTTCGCGCTCTTACCTGTGGCGGGTGAGCTACCCGCTGGGCAGTCCGGGAGGCTTGCTGCCCCGCTGGAACCGCCTCACCAACCGCCTGGTGCAGGGCTCGGAATTTTTTACTGCCATTGCCGTTTCGGGCGATACCGCCCACACCGTCTATGTGGGCACCAGCCGGGGCAGGCTGTTTCGCATAGAGCGGCCCCACGATTTGGAGCGCTTTGATGTGAGCACCCATGTGCAGCCCATACATGCCAACCTGCCGCCTGGCAGGTGGATATCGTCTATTGCAGTGGACCCCCTGCAAACCGACAGGCTGCTAGTAACGCTGGCGGGCTATGGCGGCAATGTGCAAGGCGAAACGGCATTTGTTTGGTACCAGGATGCTTCTACTTCAGGCTTTTTCTTTCCGCTGGGAGGAAATATCCCTCGCGAACCCACCTATAGCAGCCGCTTTGTGGAGGACCCCCGCAGGGGCAGGAGTGTGCTGCTGCTGGGCACCGAAACAGGGCTATTTTCTCTAAGAGATTTTCCCGAAAGTGAAGTGGCCACGCCGGAGTTTGGGGAGGAGGTGGGCAGTGTACCCGTGTATGACATTCACGTACAGCGCTACCTGGCTCACATACGCGATGAGGAAACCCAGGATTTTTACCTCAGCAAGGACAACAGCCTGTTTGTGGCCACGCACGGGCATGGGGTGTGGAGCAGCACTTCGCTGGCCTACGAGCGTAGGGCAGGGGAGGAGCCTGGCCTGTCTGCCGGCCCGGAGGTACTGCTGTACCCCAACCCGGGAGGGAAGGAAACGCACTTGTATGTAAGCCTGGCCGAAGATGCACGGCTGCAGGCAAGGGTGTACGACCTGCAGGGGCGAATGCTGGGCAGCATGGCCGTAGCATACCTGCCAAAGGGTCAACACGACCTGCTCCTATTTGAACAGCGCCTTCAGGCAGGGCTGTATCTCATCCGGGTTGACATTGAGGGAAGTACAGAAAAGTTGGTGCGAATGTTTAAATTTTTGGCCCAATAACAAAAGGTAAGCATGTTTATTGCAAGATTTTTGATCCTTTAAAAATTATTTTTTTTGTTTTATGGAAAATTTCGTTTTTTTAGTTTGCAAATAATCAACTAAGTCTCAACCACATGAAAACAGCCGTTTTATGCCGGCATGCCAAGTCAGACTGGCCAGCAGGTGTGCCGGATATTCAGCGACCGCTGAAAGCAAGGGGTATAAAGGATGCCAACTTCCTGGGGAAGTTACTTGCCAGCCAGGATTTTTTACCCGACCTCATTATCAGTTCGCCTGCCAACCGGGCCCACAGCACCGCCAAAATCATTGCCGAAAGAGTGGGATACGGAGCATCGAATATCCAAATAGCCGATGAAGTGTACCACGAAGGCGTTCCCAGCCTGCATGAATTAATACGGGGACTGTCGAATAAACTGGATACGGTGATGATTTTTGGACACAATCCCACCATGGAAATTGCCCTTTCCAATTTTATTGGCAGTCACAATGTGGAGATGCCTACCTGTGCCATGGCCTGTCTGGAATTGAGGGGCAGTAAGTGGGAGTTGTTCAGAAACCACCATGTTTATTTGAGGTGGTACCTCGTGCCCCGTCTGGTGAGAAGGGGTGAGGGGTGAGGGGCTGCCATCTTTGATTCGCCACTAAGATGGTGGAAGACTGGGAGGGCTACACGAAGCCAACTGGGATTATATGCCGATAGGCTGCAAAGGTCAAGCTCCTGCGGAGCTGGAATAGCGACAGCCCCGGAGAGACTAAACCTTTGTAAAAAAGTAACTATTCAGCACCCTCAGGGTGAAAAAAAACAATTGTTGTAAGTTGCTCATTTTCAATGAAATGCATTAACCACCTCCAACTCCTCCTTGAAAAGGAG
>RFHT01000515.1 GCA_003696835.1 Bacteroidota bacterium | reverse complement strand
GCCTCCGGCGGCCAGCTCGTCGATATGAGGGGTGGGCAGGGCTGTGGCGCCATAAGCGCCTGCGTCGCCATAGCCGAGGTCGTCGGCGTAGATGATGACGATGTTGGGCAGGCGGTCATTTTGGGTGGCACCGGCAGGCTGCTGTTCTCCGCCCCTGCAGGCAACGAACAGGCAAGCTACTGCAAACACCACATAGAAGGGAAGAAATTTTTGCATTTCAGGTGGTTGATGGTTGAATTTCCGGGGAGCTAATCCGTTGTCAGCTACTCAATTCGCCCTTTTTCATTTGCTCTACGGCATAGTTGGCTGCACGGGCCGTGAGGGCCATGAAGGTGAGGGATGGATTTTGCGTAGCGGTGGAGGTCATACAGGCCCCGTCGGTTACAAATACGTTGGGACAGGCGTGCAGCTGGTTCCATTTGTTGAGCATGGAGGTTTTGGGGTCGTGCCCCATGCGCACACCGCCCATTTCGTGTATGTCCAGGCCGGGAGCCTGGTGGGTGTCTCGGGTTTGGATGTTGGTAAACCCGGCTTTTTCGTACATGTGGGTAAACTGCTCAAAAAAATCCTGCAGCATTTTCTCGTCATTGTCGTCGTAGGCTATGTTTACCTTCAGCAGGGGGACGCCCCACTCATCTTTTTGGGTGTCATCCAGGCTAACGGTATTGTCTTTTTTAGGAATGGTTTCGCCCATCATGTGGGAGTTGACCCTCCAGGGGCCTTCGGCCCCGGTGTCCAGCAAGTTGAGCAGCAGCTCTTCTCCGAAGCCCTCCGAATTGACGGGTATGCTGCGGGTAGCCCCAAAGCCGGCTGCATACCCACGGAGGAAATCTGTTTCCTGCCGGTACACATTCCGGAAGCGGGGCAGGTATCCGCTGGTAGGTCTTTTGCCTTCCGTAGTGCGGCCGGGGAAGCCCTCATACTGGGCCGAAATTTTGCCCCGGTAGTTGTGAAAGGCCACATACCGGCCCAGCAGGTCGTAATCGTTGCCCAGGCCGTTGGGGAAGCGGCCCGAGGTGGAATTGAGCAAAATGAGGTTGGTGTTAAGGGCCGCAGCATTGACAAAGATCAGCTTCGCAAAATACTCCGTGCTCTCTTTGGTTTGGGCATCGATGACGCGAACGCCGGTGGCCTGGTTGGCCTGCTCATCAAATATGATGGAATGCACCACCGAATGCGGCCTTAAGGTGAGGTTGCCGGTTTTGGCAGCCCAGGGAATGAGGGTGGAGTTGGCGTTGAAATAGCCTCCATAGGGGCAGCCACGCTGGCAAATATTACGCGCCAGACACAGGGTGCGCCCCTGCTGCTGAAAAATGGGCCTGTTTTCGGTGAGGTGGGCACAGCGGCCGTATATCATGTGCCGGTTTGGGTAGTGCTGCCTGAGCACCGACTGAAAGTATTTTTCCACACAATTCAGCTCCCAGGCTTTCAAAAACTCCCCATCCGGCAGCATATCCAGGCCGTCTTTATTGCCCGACACCCCTATAAACTGCTCAACCTTGCTGTACCAGGGCGCCAGGTCTTTGTAGCGTATGGGCCAGTCCACGGCAAAACCATCCCGGGCCGGGCCCTCAAAGTCGTAATCGCTCCAGCGCTGTACCTGCCTGGCCCACATAATGGATTTGCCCCCCACCTGATAGCCCCGTATCCAGTCGAAGGGTTTTTCCTGCACGTAAGGGTGCTCCTGGTCCTTGACGAAGAAATGCATGGCGTCTTCGCGAAAGGCATAACACCTGCTCACCACGGGATGGGCTTCGCGCACTTCCTGAGGGATCTGGCCCCTGTGGGGAAACTCCCAGGGCCGCATGTTGGTAGTGGGGTAATCTTTGATGTGCTCCACGTTGCGGCCCCGCTCGAGCAGCAGGGTTTTCACGCCCTGCTCACACAGTTCTTTGGCGGCCCAGCCGCCGGTCATGCCGGCGCCGATCACGATGGCATCAAAATGATGGGCTGTTTGATCTGACATGCTTGGAGGGGTTTCAATCTTTAAGACTCAGCCACACAGCCGAGGTAGCGCCCGGGGGCAAACTCGTACCTGAGGTGGTTTTTCATAAAATATTCAGAGGTAGTAAAATGTCGTACACTGAGGTTTTTGGTGGTGCTCAGGAAGTATTTGAGGCTTTTGGGCAAATGCTCATCTGTCTGCACTTCGGTTAACAGCAGCACATGCTGCTGGGGGTTGAGAGATTTGAAGCTGGTTTTGTAGGTGTCCTGCACGTATTGCTGAAAGAGCTTCAGGCCGGCGACGTAGCGGCGGGCGTCGCGGGCGTCGTAACAATCATTGACCATGCGCAGCACAAAATGTGCGGTGGGTTCCGGCGTACTAACGACGGGCATGCCTTCTCCTCCCTGAGGCAATATGGCCCGGGTGAGCTGGTCCACCAACCTCAACTGGTCTTTTTCCAGCATGAGGTTTTCAAACACCGGCCACTGTTCAAAGTCACAACCCGGCAGCAGGGCCATGCCCGCCGAAATGAGGGCAAGGTTTTGGATGGCTTTTCTTCTTTTCATTTATTCGCGCAAATAGAACGTGGGCATCAAGTGTTCAATATAGGTTTTAATTGGAACAAACTGGCCGTAAATTGTTTGCCCAGGCCCGCCAAAGCGGCCACATTCAGTAGGTGAGGCTTCTGAGGTAGGCAATGCTCTGAGGAATTTGTTTCAGCACCGAGCTACTTTCGTCTTCTATGAAGTAATGGGCAATTCCTATCTTCCGCGCTTCGATGAGGATGTTGCGCATGTCCAGTTCCCCTGTACCCAGGGGCACATTGTACTCCACATCGGTATGGCCGCTGAGGTCTTTGGGAATGCCTTTTTTCATGTCCTTGAGGTGCATGAGTTTCCATCTGGGGCCATATTGTTTGAGCAGGGCCACGGGGTCGCCGCCGCCAAACTGAATCCAGAATACATCCATTTCAAAAGATACGTATTCTGGGTTTGTGTTTTGAATGAGGTAATCCAGCAAGGTACCTTCGCCATAAGGCTGAAATTCATAGCCATGCGGGTGATAGCATAGGGTGAGGCCCTGCTCTTTGAGCACTTTGCCGGCAGCGTTGAATACCTCCACGGCATGTTGAGCAGTTTCCAGGACGAAGGGTTTCTCTTCATGTGGAATCCAGGCACACATCACGTATTGCGCCCCCAGTATCTTGGCCGTTTCGGCCACTTTGTGGGGGTCTTCTTCCAGTTGCTGAAAACCGGCCCCGGTGGAGGGGATGCGGATCCCCCGTTCTTCGCACAATTTTCTGTAGGTAGCTGGTGCAAGCCGGCCGCCGGTGCCTTCAATTTCGGTAATGCCCATTTGCTGTATGCTGTCCAGGGTGGCGATCACATTTTTGGGGAAATAATTGCGGAAGGAATAGGCCTGCACCCCGATGGGGGCCACAAATATGGGTTCTCCTTTGGCAGGCGTCTCTTCTTCCGGAGTTTTGGGGGCCTGAGAGGTACAAGCTGCCAGCAGGCACAGCGGGAGCAGGATAGAGACAAAACGCATCATAAAAATTACAGGTTTGG
Source organism: Bacteroidota bacterium (assembly GCA_003696835.1). Taxonomy (GTDB): domain Bacteria; phylum Bacteroidota; class Bacteroidia; order J057; family J057; genus J057. The sequence continues at coordinate 14,864 of RFHT01000515.1, read as the reverse complement.
AGTAGGATACCATGCCTCACTGCTTGTGGGCACTGTTTACAAACTTACCGGATTTGGTGTACAAAACAAAGGGGTAAAAGTCGCGGATCAATTTATGAGCCTGTAATTTTCCCGACCCTTCTTATGTATCATTCTCACTTTTTTTCTACCACCCCCAACAGGGAGGGCAGTACAAACAGCAATAAGGGAAGCGCAACAATCAGCCCTCCGATTACGGCAATGGCCAGGGGCTGGTGCATCTGTGCACCTGAGCCTATACCCAGCGCCAGCGGGAGCAATGCCATAATTGCACCAAAAGCCGTCATGAGTTTAGGGCGCAAACGCGTAGAAATGGCATAAATAATGGCCTCATTACGCGCCATGGTTTTTCGTTGTTCATTGTACTGAAAGTAGGTAAAAATCGCATTTTCGCCTATAATACCAATGATCATAATGGTGCCAATATAACTCCCTACATTCAAGGGGGTGCCTGTAAGAAAGAGGGCGAAAAAACTTCCGGCTGCCCCCAATACTGCCAAGAGGACAATGACAAAAGCAACCCGAAACTTCCTAAACAAAAATAAAATAACACTAAACACCAACAGACTGGCCAGGATCAAAATAATCAGAAGCTCCTGAAAGGCTTGTTGCTGCTGAGCATATTCGCCCCCATACGCTATGGTATAGCCCGCAGGTAAGGCCACCTTCCCACTGATGGTAGCCTGAATGTCTTTCAGGGTGCTGCCGAGGTCTCTGTTATTGAGGCGTGCTGTGACAACCCCCATATTTTTTAAATTTTCGCGATTGATTTCAGCAGCGCCTGGCTGAATGGATATTTTCCCAAATTTCGCAAGGGGCATCAGCTTACCCGATGGTAAAAAAACCTGCCCTCTTTCAAGGTCATAAACGGTGGTACGGTTGGCATTGGCATAAATCATGCGTAGGGTAGTCATTCGCTGTAACTCAGGCATGGTGCCTACGGCAATTCCTTCCAACTGTGTTTGTAACTGAAACTGAAAGTCAGCGGGGCTCAGGCCATATTGTTGAAGCAGCGCAATATGGGGTTCAATGTTTACCGAAGGGCCGGCTATCACGATGCCGTCAAACACATCGGCTGTTCCCCGTACCTTTTCTACTTGGGCCGCTACTTCCCGCGAGAGTTGTTCGAGTACGCTGCGGTTGTCCCCAAATATTTTTATTTCAATGGGTTGTACACTGGCCATCAGGTCGCCAAGCATATCGCCTATTACCTGGCCAAAATCTACGGTGAGCGCGGGCAGAATGGCCTCTACCTTTTGGCGAATTTCGTCTGTCACTTCTATGGTGGACCGTTTCCGTTTTTTCGTCAGTTGAATCAAATAGTCTCCCCGGTTGGGCTCAGTAATGAAGAAGCCCATTTGGGTACCGGTACGGCGGGAATAGGAGGTAACCTCAGGGATTTGGTCCAGTATTTGGTCCACTTGCCTGAGCATGAGGTCGGTAGCCTCTAGCGAAGTACCCGGAGGAGAATTAAAGTCCAGTACAATAGCCCCTTCATCCATTTCAGGCAAAAAGCCCGATGGAAGCCTGGGAGCAATGTACCAGATTCCCAGGCCCAGGAAAAGCATAAAGCCTACAGCAATGAGAGGGTAACGCAAGGCTATTTTCACCCACCCTCTTCTCTTTACGTCTTTATGGGCCAGTTTTTTGTTTAGGGCTTTATTGGGAGACAAAAACAAATAAACCACGGGCAGGCCCACCCAAGTAATAAAAAAGGAACAGAGCAGGGTAATGATCATGGTTTCGGTCAGGATGCGAAAGTAAGCACCCGAAATCCCCGACATCAGGCCAAAGGGCAAAAAAATCACGATGGTGCTGAGCGAAGAGCCCAGCATGGCAGGAAACAAAAACTTGAGGGTCCCATTTACCAGTTCTCTGGGCGTTTTGGCGGGAAACTCCTCATGGCTGCGGTGCAACTGTTCTACCACGATAATGGCATCATCTATGACCAGCCCAATGGCTGCAGCAATTGCCCCCAGCGTCATAATGTTGAAATCGTAGCCCAAGGCATACATCACGATCAGTGTAAGCCCCAGGGTAAGGGGAATGGTCAGGAGCAACAGGGTACTGCTTTTTGCAGACCGCAGAAATATCACGGCCACCACAATGGCCAAAAGCAGCCCTACCCAGAGTACATCCTGAATACTACGGATGGCTTCTTTTACGAAGTCGGCCTGTTGGTAGTAGGGACGTAAAACCACTCCCTTGGGTAGTATTTCATTCAACTCCTTCACGCGCTGTTCAAGCTTTGAAGCTACCTCTATAAGGTTGGCATCAGGCTGCTTAACCACTGCCACCAGGGGCACGTCCTTACCGTTTGCTTTGATTTTGATATACTCCTTTTGGGGCTCTACCCGCACCTCTGCTATATCCTTGACTTTGACTACCCGCATAGGGGTACTTTGCACAATGGTCTCTTTTAGTTCATTGAGTTCATCGACCACTGCATCGGTCAGGGTGAGGTACAGCCGGTCAAATGCCTGTAAATATCCATTGGAGTTAATGAAATTGGTTTGGGACAACACACCATAAACCGTTTGAGGCGTAATCCCCAACTCGCTCATTTTGATTGGATTCAGCAGTAAGTGGTATTCCTTGGTTTTGCCGCCGATGATGGCTACATCTGAAACGCCTTCTACCTGAGACAAAAAGGGCTTTATGGTAAACAAGGCAATATCTTTGAGTTCAATCTGGCTTAAATTTCCTTCCAGAGAATAACCGGCAATAGGCAGGATGGAAGGGTTCATTTTCTCAACGGTGATCTGTACCCCTGCCGGTAAGTTGGGTCTATGTTGGTTAATTCGGCTCTCAATGCGTTGCTGCCCCAGGTCAATATTGGTTTTCCAGTCAAAAAAAGCTGAAATCTCAGCACTCCCCCGGCTGGTAGTACTTCGAATATCCACCAGCCCCGGCACTTGTTTAATGGCTTCCTCCAGGGGACGAGTAACGGTAAGCATCATTTTATCTATGGGCTGCTGCCCGTTATCGGCAATGATCTTCACTTTAGGAAAGGTGACATTGGGAAATAAATCCGATTTCATTCGGCTGTAGGAGAACACACCGCCCAGCAAGACAATGGCCAATACCACGCCCAGCGGGTTTTTATATTTGACGTAATTGATCATGATGCTTCATTTAAGCTTGTGGAGCCTGGCAGGGCCCACATACGCCAGGTTTATAATTTTTCGACAATGCTAATGGCCGCTGTATCGGGGAGACCATAAGCCCCCTTTACAATGATGCGATCTGTTGGGGCTAGGCCAGGGTTTATCAATTCGACCAGAGAGTCGGTACGTATGCCAGGGGTTACCGCATACCTTATGGCCAGGGTATCGGCCACAATTTTCATGATCCAGAACCTGCTTTGCTCTTCGTTGCTTTGCAGCGCACCCGTAGGGACCACTACAGCCTGGGGGTTATCTCTCATGACCACACTCGCCGTTACGTTGAGGTTTTCGGGCAAAAACCTAAAGGGCCGAAGGCTTACCAGATACGGAGTCGTTTGAGAAATGACCTCTTCAGAAGGCAGCAGTTGGCCAACCCTACCCCTGAGGGTTTCACCGTCTGGCAAATGAACACTTATCTGCTTTTGAGCCCGTATATACCGATTGTACTCATAGGGTACATATAGCTTCACATTCAAAGACTGGGGCCGGGCCAGGGTGGCCAGCACATCTCCATCCACTACATAGTCTCCTTCCTGAAAAAAGAGCTGGGTAATGATCCCCGAGTTTTTAGCATGGATGGGAATGATCCCAGTAATCTTGATATCGGGATCATTCAAAATTTCTTCGCCCAGGACGCTGGCCTCTTTGGTTTTGAGTTGAAAAACGACTTGCCCATGCTGCACGCGTTTTCCCAGTACCACCTGGCTTCGCTCAATAAAGCCCGTGCTGGTGGCCCGTATGTTTTCCTGGTTGATATAGGTCGTAACCGCATTCATCAGCAGATGTTCCTGCATAGGTCGTATCATAGGTGTGCCGGCAATAACCTGCGTTCGGGCGGGGAGTTGACTGTAGGCTGAGGCGGAGCCGTCAGTTGTTCCCCCTTGCCTACAACCAGCCCCAATTAGCATACACAGCTCTGCACCTAAAAGCAAAAACCAATGAGATAATAACAGTTGAAAACGCATATAAGCTAGTTTGAGGTTAATGATTCCAATAGTTGATTTCATTGACGATAAACAGTAGCGCAGTTTCAGCCTGGGCTTTTTGCTGCTGCAGATCCGCATACGTCCGTAATACATTCAAATAATCAATGACCGACAACTGCCCTGCTGCAAATTCCTTCCGAAAACTGGTCAGCAGCGCCTGGTAGTTCTCCAATTGAGCATTGAGCAATTGGAGATTTTGCTGTTTTTCACGCAATATCACGGCATAATTCTTTCGGGCATTGTTCATTTGATTGCGTGCAAACTGTGCCTGAGTACGGGCATTGAGCTGACGAATTTTGTTTTGCTGGGCAGTTAACTTTCGTTGGCCGCCATCGCCCAGCAGCCAGGAAAAATGAATCCCTGCACTCACCCCTACTTTGCGGTAGATATGGTTGAGTTCAATCGCATTAAAACCTCCATTGGCGAACACATTGACCTGGGGCAGGTAACGCGTTTCAAACACTGCCTGATCGATATCGGCAGAGAGGCTGTCCAATTCGTATTGGACCAAAAATAAAGAAGTGGTACCACTGACTACCTGGGGGAGGCTGACCCGGGCCAGCCGAACAGCCGAAGTATCCACTATACCGGCATCGTTATTTAGCACCTGCATGGCCTGACGAAACTGGATCTCCAAGGTATTCCATTGATAGTCCTGGTTTTTGATTTCTAAGGTCAGCAATTGCAGGTCGGTAACGCGCATGATCCCCCGGTCTGTCAATTGCCTGACAAAGTCTCGCTGGGCAAGCAATCGTTCTTTCAACTCTGAGGTGTAATCCATCTGTTGCTGGAGCAGGTAGGCACTGAGGTAATCAGTGGTAATCCGGCGCCTGAGGTCGGCTTGCTGCAGCTTGTATTGGTTGTTTAGCCCTTGCTGCAGAAGGTGCTGCTGCTGCAGCTGTGGCTGGCGCTGGCGCCGGGTAAACAGGGGCATATTCACATTCAGTTGCCCGGCGTACAGGCCTCCATTGGTAATACCCACATCATACCCCACCGCCTGGGCATCCGGGTTGGAGGTAATTGCAAATGCCTTTCCACGATTGGAAAAATACGGTGCCAGCAGGTAGTCTCCTGTCAGGCTCCATTGAGGTTTTTGGTATTGATTCTGAATTTTTTGTATCTCCAGTGAAACGATCTCTTGCTGAAACCCTATATTTTGCAAAGGCGCATTGCGCCTGCTGGCCTGAAGCAAATAATACTCCAAGTTGTTTTGAGCGCCAAGTGGCAACCCCATACTTATCAGCCATAGATACAGCAGCAGGCCAGGCCGCATACAGTTGCCCTGCTGCTTGCTCTGTGCTCGGGGTAAAAGGATACAAAATGGCTCGCTTAAATTCATGTTCATCTATTGAATTGGGAATATGAGCAGCTTACTTAAGGGCAGGGTGAAACCTTTGTAAAAGTTTTCCAGCAAATAAACGCCTCAATATTGGGAGAGGATTTTGGAGAAATTTTGGAGATTTCAAAAAGCTAAGTACAGTGTAAATTAAGTAACTTTACATCAATGGAACTGCCTGCTATACAGGCGGGTTGAGTCCACGAGCGCGCGGACGGACTTGCGCAGGCCTTGCTTGGCTCGTTGCCGATTTTTGCTTCTTTTTTTCGGCAAAAAAGAACATAAGCATAACAAAATAACATCTAAGCGCATGTAATTCACCCTGTACTAAGGCCTACAATACGGGGTCATTTGCAGCCGACAGGGATTTTATCTGCACTTTTCTTAGCGCCGATATGCCTATCATTCAAGGGAGCTACTCAAATCTACCAGCAGCACATGCAAACCGTTTGCGTATTGATAGCTTACCTCCCAGGCATACCGTTTACAGATTTCTTTTACAATTGCCAGGCCCAGCCCCAGCGACCTTCCCGCTTCATTGCCTTTGCTGAATCGTTCAAACAATTTCTCCGGCGAAACAGACAAAACTGCTCCTGTGTTCTCCATACGAAGCTCGCCGGCAGTGAGGTGGATAGCGATATGGCCTCCCTCGAAATTGTGTTTGATGGCGTTGCTGAGCAAGTTACTGATCAATATATCGATCATAATCGGATTGGCTCTGATGGTAACCGGAGCCAGGTGGGGGTTCATCTCAATAGATTTCGTGCTGAGCAACCCCTCTAGTGCCTGGATTTTTTGCAAAAAAAGCTGGTCAAGCCTGATGGGCTCCACTTCTGTATATTGGCGGTTTTCAATTCGGGTAAGCATTAAGAGGGAGCTGTTGAGCTTGGATAGCTTGAGGGCTGCTTGCTGAATATTGCGCAAATGCTCCATGCCGTAGGCATGCTGCTGCTGAAGCAAGAGCTCTACCTGAGAGCGAATAATGGCCAGGGGCGTCTGCATTTCATGCGAGGCATTTTCAGAAAATTGCTTCAACGACTGGTAATCTTTCATCAGCTTTTCGGTCATTTGTACCAGGGACTGGTCCAGAATTTGAAATTCTTCAATTTTGGTATTGCCGGGTACAAATGCATGGGATGGGGAAAAACTAAATCTGCGCATTTGCGCGATGGTATCAAAAAAAGGGCTCCAGATTCGCCTGGAAAGATAGCGGTTAAACACATTGATTACCAACAGGAAAAAAGCAGTGTATCCTACAACCAGCCCCAGAATGGTCCCCAGCAGTTGCTCGGTTTCAAACTTTGAGTGGTTCAAGGCAATGCGATAATTTTTCCCTTGAATGCGTTCGGTATAGATATACTGCCGGAAAGGCTCCAACTCCTTTGATTCCTCTTCTTCTATCCAGAGGGTGGTATCTTTAAACACTTCTTCTTCAGATAAAGCACCAACCGGATGTAGCAAAATCTTTTCATCCATGATTTCCAGTACGGGAGGCAGGCTATCCCGCCCGGCCAACTCACGATTCAATACTTCGCGGGTGTGTTTCAAACTTTCATCTAATTCTTGGTCCAGCATATAGCTGAGCACAAAAAACATGGCTACCACCCCTCCTACTAAGATCAGGAATGAGATGCCCAAAAAGTAAAAACTCGTTTGTTGCAGCAACTTCATAAATCGGTGAATTGGTAGCCTATGCCATAAACTGCTTTTAAATAGTTGGCTGCACCCCCCTGCGACAATTTGCGACGCAGATTCTTTACATGAGAATAAATAAAATCAAAGCTATCCATAAGATCAGCGTGGTCTCCAACCAGGTGCTCAGCAATGCTTTCCTTGGAAAGCACCCGGTTGCGGTTCACGATAAAATACAGCAGCAGATCGTACTCCGTACGAGTTAGCAGCAGAGGCCGGCCATTCACCCTTACTCGCCTTTCATCCGGAAACACCCTGATTTCGTGGAAATCAATGTGCTTATTGCCATTGTATTCTTTGCGTCGAACCAGGGCTTTAATCCGGGCATTTAATTCAGATAAATGAAAGGGTTTGGGCAAATAATCATCCGAGCCGATTTCCAGGCCCATAATTTTGTCCTCCAGGGAGTTTTTGGCTGATATAATGATAATCCCTGCGCTGGATTGTTGTTTTTTTAAGCTACGCACAATATCTAGCCCGTTTCCTCCCGGCAGCGTAATATCTACCAATATACAATCATATTCGTACACCCCGGCTTTCATACTGCCTTCCTCATAAGAAGCAGCCAGTTCGCAAAGATTTCCTTCTACCTCCAGGTATTGCCGGATACTTTGGGCCAGAGTGGGTTCGTCTTCGATAATCAGAATTTTCATAATACATCCAATGATGGCTGCAAGATAACCCGCTTGCTATAAAATAAAACCCTGTCGGCTATGCTAGCCGACAGGTATAAAGGATGATTACCTATCGCAAGTAAAAATCCTCAATGGGAGCGAATTCTTTAATGTTGGTTTTCTTCATGCTCTTCGTCTTCTCCTTGCTCTACTTTCTTTTTCAGCAAGGTACCTTGTGCATCAAAAACAGCTTCCACTTCTACTTTTTGGGCTTCATTTTCAAGCTTCACTTCATAGGCCCTCGCCCAATTGGGAGTTTCAATTTGCTCTGCCTCCTCCACCTCAAAATTGGCAAACTGATCGGATACTGCCAGTTTTACAGCCTGGGGCAAATCATTGACCTCTACCTCCATTTCTGTTTCCAACCAGGTACCGTCGGCTTGAAAGCTGGCCGAAGCTTCATGCCCGTCCATCTTAAATTCAGCCTCAAATTCCCCTTCTTCTTCTTCGTCCCATCTTACGTGTTGGGCCGTGGGAAACTTTTGGGCAAATGCTCGCTTCACAGCCTCCGGAACTTTGGGTTTACTGCATGCCATAGCCAGCGCACTCAGGCCGATCACGGCAACAAATGACAAAATAATTGTTTTTACTTTCATAATATTGTGTATAATCATGAATAAAGAATTATTATAAAATTAAGGATCAAATTGGGAGGAATTTGGGAGTTAAGGAACGCTCAGCTAATAAGTGTTCACCAAGCCTTCCTAAAACCTCCAGCTCAAGCGCAGGCTATTGTAGCCGACTCCCAGGCTGATCCCTTTTTCTGCTAGGGTTTGGGTGCGATGAAAATGGGGAACCAGTATTCCTACTGCAGCACCTAATGCATAACCTGCCAGTACGTCTGTGGGATAATGTTTCCCAGCTGCAATACGCAGATATGCTGTCACCGCCGGAATGGTTGCTGCAGCCCCCCATACAAGGGGTTTCCACTTGCTGTGGGGATAATAATCTGAGAATACTTTTGCAAAAAAGAAGGTGTTCAAAGCAACCATAGAGGCATGACCCGAAACAAATGAAGCTTTGGCATTGCGGGAGAGCTTCACTTCCTCCGGTACAGCTGAATTAAATACAAAAGGCCTGGGGCGGTGAAACAATGATTTGGTAATGACCGTCAGCCCCAGGTTCAGAGTCGCGGCTTCGCCGTACATAACCATAATCTGGCCAATATGAGCACGTGACTGCTTTCCTGCCAAAAAAAGAAAAGGGGAAACATGGGCACCAATTAAAAATACATTGCTGACTTGATCGGCTTCCATAGAATAATTGGCAATTGCCAATCGGTCAAGGGCATTGATGTCATCGGGATCTAAGCTCCGGAGTTCATTGGGGGTAAACAGTTTGGGCAAGGTCCTCAGGTAAGCTCCCAGCCCCATGGATCCCAGCCCGGAGCCGGCAAATATAAGTTCTTTCTTAAGGGTTAACGCATAAGGGGTTTGGCTAAACAGGGAAGATGATAGGCTAATCCCCAGTAAACATAAACTGAATAAATATTTTTTCTTTCGATTCATATAGCTGGTTGTTACAATAACTGCCTAAGCTAGGAAGGCAAAAAAAATAACGGTCCATTTTCGCGCTCCGGAATGTTGGGATGAGTCAAGGCGCAAAAACCGGAGTTTAACGGGTTAAATGAGGATATTTGCAAGGCTGACTCAGCTCAAAAGAACAAACGAAAGGAAGAAGTTATTTTTTGAGCGTTCCCTCTAACACCAGAGGAGTGCTTCTCCATTGGCAATAGAGATACCTCCTTGCAAATAAAAGGTCAATTTTGTAGGAAATTGGGAGACAATCTACTTTTTTAATGGAAGGATCAGAAAAATTGAGGAGCAAATCAAGGCACTTCCAACAAGAAATTCGAGAAGAATTTCACCAGGCAGGTTGTCACTTTTGGAGTCTCCAGCGCGTCTCAGCAAGTACCTGCAGCAGCCCCAGGCCCAATACAGGTTCTTTACTTCAAAAAAAAATGTACTTATTCGCGAAAAATGTCTAATTTTGCCGCCCGAAAAATGAGTGCAACAATTAATTGATAAAACATTGAAAGAGACGTATCATCAGTGGTATTCGCAATACATCAGCCGGGAATTTCGCATGCTGGAATTTGGGCATGCAGGTTTTCCGCTCATCTTATTCCCCACCAGCATGGGGCATTATTACGAAAACAAGGATTTTAAGCTCATTGAGTCGGCCCGCTGGTTTATCGAGCAGGGGCTGGTGCACATCTACTGTCCCGATGGCATGGACAAGGAGAGCTGGTACAACAAAAGCATTCACCCGGCCGACCGGGTGCGTACCCACAATGCGTACGAGAACGTCATTTTGTACGACATCGTACACAAGGTGCGCCATCATACGGGCGTGGGCAAGGTGGCTGTGGCAGGCTGCAGCTTTGGGGGCTACCACGCCACCAACTTCGCCTTTCGCCACCCCGAACTGGTGGCCTACCTCTTCAACATGAGCGCCGCATACGACATTCGCTCCTTTATGGACGGCTATTACGACGACAATGTGTACTTCAACAACCCGGTGGATTTTCTGCCCAATGCCCAGCATCCCGATTTTTACCACATGGGCATTATTTTGGGCGTGGGCGAGCACGACATCTGCCGGGCTGCCAATGAGCACCTTTCGGGCATACTTTCGGCCAAAGGCATCAATCACTGGCTGGACATTCGCCCCGGCCACCACGACTGGCCCCTTTGGCGGGAGATGTTTCCCCACTATTTATCAAAGATCAATTTCAACTAAACATAAACCTCCAACAGACAAACAAAGATGAAAAAAATAGGCATTCTTTTTGGCAAAGAAAATACCTTTCCGCAGGCATTTATTGAGCGGGTAAACAGTAAAAAGGAAGATGGGATCCTGGCCGAAGCCGTCAAGATCGACAAAGTGATGCAGGGCGAAGGTCCGGGCTATGACGTCATCATTGACCGCATATCGCAGGATGTGCCTTTTTACCGCTCCATGTTGAAAAACGCCGCCAGCTGCGGCACGGCCGTCATCAACAACCCCTTCTGGTTTAGCGCCGACGAAAAGTTTTTCAACAATGCCCTGGCCGTTAAACTGGGCGTACCCGTACCCAAAACGGTGCTGCTGCCCTCCTGGGAAATGCCCGAAGACACCTCGGCCGAGTCGTTCCGCAACCTGGCCGACCCCCTGGACTGGGAAGGCATGCTGGAGTATGTGGGCTTTCCCGCATTTATGAAGCCCCATGCGGGCGGCGGCTGGAAACACGTGTACAAAGTGTATAACCGGGAAGACTTGTTTGAAAAGCACCACCAAACCGGCCGACTGGTGATGATGCTGCAGGAAGCTATAGAGTTTGAAGAGTATTTCCGTTGCTACTGCATAGGCGGCAAATACGTACACATCATGCCCTATGAGCCACGCAACCCCCACCATTTGCGCTACCAGGTGGACCGCCCCGATGCGGACCCTGCATTGCTCAAAACGATCAAGGACTATGTGCTGAAGCTCAACAAAGCACTGGGCTATGATTTCAATACGGTGGAGTTTGCAGTAAGAGACGGCATCCCCTACGCCATCGACTTTTGCAACCCCGCTCCCGATGCGGACAGGCATTCCGTAGGGGAGGAGAATTTTGAATGGGTGGTAGAAACTGCCGCCAGGTATGCCATTGAGCGGGCCAAAGCACATGTACCCGGGCAAGACAACCTTACGTGGGGGAATTTCGTCAGAGAAGGATGTAAAAAAAGAAGAGTCAAACAACTCGCAAAATAAGGCCATGAACGTACTTCCGGTAAAGACGCAACTTGCTCAACTTGCCATCCTGGATATGTACAACGCTACCCCCAACCAGGGCATGCGTGCCATTCAGGAGCTACTCCAGCCCTGGAAAGGACAAATCCACTGGCAGGTGTTTGATGTAAGGGCGAAAGAGGAACTACCTTCTGTGGAAGATTTTGACCTCTTTATTTCTACCGGAGGGCCCGGCGATCCGCTGGAAGGAAATGGCAGGTGGGACAGGGCGTATTACGAATTGCTGGACGAGATCTGGCTGCACAACCTGCAGCTGGCACACAAAAAGTACGTCTTCTTCATCTGCCATTCCTTTCAGATGGCCTGCGACCACTTTGGCCTGGCCAACGTAACTCCCCGCAACCAGCCATCATTTGGCATTTTTCCCGTACACAAAACCCCCGACGGCCTGAAAGAGCGTTTGCTCGAACCCCTGCCCAATCCTTTTTATGCAGCCGATTTCCGCAACTTTCAGGTTATTCAACCCCAGTTGGAGGTATTTGAAGAGCAAGGGGCCACCATTGTGGCCATGGAGCGCCTGCGCGATAATCCCAGCATGGAAAGGGCCATCATGGCCGTGCGCTTTTCTGATGCCATGTTTGGCACTCAGTTTCACCCCGAGGCCGATCCCGAGGGCATGTTGATCCATTTTTCCCAGCCCGAACGCAAGGCTCATATAATGGAAAACTACGGGGAAGCAATCTATAACGACATGATTGCCCACCTCAAGGACCCGGATAAAATCAGCCTGACGCACCAGACCATTATTCCGCGTTTTCTGGCCTACTCTATGCAGAAAATTGTGCAGGAAAAATGATCCCCATTTCACTCTGTCCTTCCTTTATCCACCATCTCATAACGCATCACAAGTATGCAACCCATCTTCCGCCAAACCTATAACCGCCGCTTCAGCGAAGCGCAATACCGGAAGTTCCTGGAGGATATGAACCAGTGTTTCAACTACCATATCCCCTTTCGCATAGCCGAAACCCCGGTTTTTTTGCCCCCTGAATTCATGAAAAAACTGATGGAAGGGGCACATGATGTCGTGCAGGTTATTTGCGACCCGCAATTTCCCGAACGCACCCGCGCGGCCATCCCAGCTGAGCACTACGTCCCCAATCAAAATGAGCATACGCTTTTTTTCTCACTAGACTTTGCCGTCTGCCAGGACGAAGCTGGCAAGCTGTACCCCCAACTCATTGAATTGCAGGGATTTCCATCACTATTTTTCTACCAGGACTGGCTGGCAAAAAAATACCGGCAGCACTTCTGGCTGCCCGAAAACCTCACGCATTTTTTCAATGGACTGGATTCGGAGCGCTATACCGAATTGCTCAAAAAGGTGCTGCTCAATGGTCACAAGCCCGAAAACGTCATCCTGCTAGAACTCGAACCTGAGCGCCAGCACACCCGCATCGACTTTTTGTGCACCGAGGCAGCCACCGGTATCCGGCCCGTTTGTATAACACAGGTAAAAAAATCAGGCAAACAACTCTATTACCTGCGCGACGGCAAAAAGACCCCCATTCACCGCATATACAACCGGCTCATCTTTGATGAGTGGATCCAATACCCGGAAAAACGGGGCGAATTTGACCTCACCGATGAGGTGGAGGTGGAATGGGCAGGGCATCCCAACTGGTTTTTCCAGATCAGCAAATACACCATGCCGATGCTGAACAGCCCCTTTGTGCCCGAAACGCACTTCCTGCATCAGTTGGAAAGCTGGCCCGATGACCTGGAAAATTACGTGCTCAAACCCCTCTATTCTTTTGCGGGCAGCGGCGTCATCATCGGGCCCACCCGGGAGCAACTGCAGGCGCTAAAGGTGCCCTCGCACTACGTGCTGCAGAAGCGCATAGAGTATGCCCCTGTTGTGGCTACACCGGATGAACCCGCAAAATGCGAAGTGAGGGTTATGTATGTATGGGAGCCAGATGCACCCGCTCCTACGGCCGTAACCGACCTGGTGCGCCTGAGCAAGGGCGCCATGATAGGCGTGAAATACAACAAAAACAAGCGTTGGGTAGGCGGCAGCCTGGGCCTTTTTGATCCTGAAGTAGGAAAAAATACAGAGCTGCTGCAAAAACATAAGCAGCAGCTGCGTAACTTTACCCGGTAGCAAACCGGAACTGTATGTCCGTAAAAAATAAGCGCAAACATACTGCCTTGCCCAATGTGCGCCTGCTGAGCGAAAGCTTTTACATGCCCCAGTTGAAGCGCAAACGCCAGGTATGGATTTATTTGCCACAAAACTACGAACATACCCGCCAAAGCTACCCCGTACTGTACATACAGGATGGGCAGAATGTATTTGACGAAGCCACTGCCTTTGCCGGTGAATGGGAGGTAGATGAAAGTTTGCATGCCTTCGAAGAAGTAGGCGACCCGGGAATTATTGTGGTGGCAATAGCCAATGGAGGAGATGAACGCATCAACGAATACGCTCCCTGGGTGCATCCCAAAATTGGCGGCGGGCAGGGCAGTCAATATGTGGATTTTCTGGTGCATACCCTCAAGCCCTACATCGACCAACACTTTCGAACCTTGCCCCAGCGGGAATTTACCGGCATTATGGGCAGCTCAATGGGCGGGCTCATTTCCCTCTACGCCGGCTTGAAATACCCACAGGTATTTGGCCGCTGGGGCATCTTCTCTCCTTCCCTGTGGTTTTCTGATCACATTTTCTCCTACCTCTCCGACAGCACTCCCCTCCCCCACCCCCGCATTTACCTGCTGGCAGGCGCCCTGGAGTCCAAATCCATTGTGGCCAACACCCAAAGGTTGTATCGCATGTTGCTGGAGCAGGGGCTTCCTCCCCAGGCCATACAGTACTGCCTGCGCCAGGACGGCAAACACAGCGAATGGTTCTGGGCGCGGGAATTTCTGGAAGCTTATTCCTGGCTGTACCGGGATTTTCGCATTCTTCCCCTCCAAAACAGCATTCCCTGGGACGAACTGGACCCCCAACAGTCGGCACTGATGGAACTCATTGGCCAGGGCGGCAGACGCCAGCGCCTGGAAACAGCTCCTTTTACCTGCTTCCAAAATCCGTCCAAGCTCAAAAAAGGTAGCTACCTGGCCAAGTTTTACCAAAACCAGCAGCTGAGAAAGTTTCCCCTGGTGGTAGAATAATGCAGGCCCCTTTCAAAAAGGGGATCGCCTATTTGCTGAAGCAAAACCCCCACATTCCGTATGTGCCAGTATTTATGCAGGGCCTGGGATACTGCCT
>RFHT01000514.1 GCA_003696835.1 Bacteroidota bacterium | reverse complement strand
CTCCTTTTCAAGGAGGAGTTGGAGGTGGTTAATGTAAATCATTGAAAATGACCAACTTACAACATTTTTTTTTTCACCCTGAGGGTGCTGAATAGTTACATCACAGTTCCTCCCAGCTATGAGCAGGGAAAAAGATGCAGGCTGAAACTTTAAAAAATATTGGCCATATTTGCACATTCAACTCATGATGACATGAAACAAGTCCTTATTACCCTGGTGGCACTGCTGTGTCTGCTGCTGCCCCAAAGCCGGGCCCAGGATTACCAAACTGCCCTGGGAATGCGCATAGGGCCCTATTACGGCCTTACGTTTAAGCACTTCCTTGCAGAAACTTCTGCCCTGGAACTCATTCTGATTACCCGCAGCCGGGGAGCCGGCTTTACGGGCCTGTACGAAATTCACCGGCCCCTGCTGGATGTAAGTGGCCTGCGTGCCTATGGCGGCATAGGCGGGCACGTAAATGTGTTCAGATATAGACCCAAAAACGACAGCCCCTGGAACTGGGACAACGACCAGGAGGGCGACGGCCTGGTACTGGGAGATGCCTACCGCATGCAAATCGGGATGGACATGCTGCTGGGGGTGGAGTACAAAATTGAAGATTTCCCCTTCAACCTGAGCCTGGACTGGAAGCCCGCTCTCAACCTCATTGGCGATCAGGGCCTTTCTGCCGATCAGGTAGCCATTTCTATCCGTTTTGTATTCGAAGAATAACTTTCTTTTGAGTTCATTTATGCCATTTGCCATTCATTTTCGTTAATAAAACACCCACCTTCCAGTAGGGGTAAAGGCCTTTTTGTTCTTCATATTTAAAACCACTTAATCCATCAGATTTTCCAACCCATCTAATCCCATGAAACGAAGCTTACGGAATTATGCGCTGCTGCTGTGCCTGCTTTTGTTTGCTGGCATGAGCGCCCACGCCCAATGTGAAATAGACAGCACGGTGGCCAATTTGCCCCCCGGGCTGTACCCCAATGTACTTTCCGATGCCCAGGGCTGCGAGTTTTACGAAGAAGTGATCACCTTTCGCTTGCCACGCGATACCATGGTCAGCTTTGGCGGGGCCATCCTCACCCTGCCTTTTTTGTCATTCACCATCATAGATGTAGAGGGCTTGCCTCCGGGTATGGACTGGATCTGTAACCTGGACAGCCTGGATTGTTTTTACGAGGTAAACCCCGACAACCCCGATCCCGATACCCTGGGGTGCGTACGCATATTTGGCACGCCCGAGGTGCCGGGCTTTTACCCCCTGGGCGTTACGGTGCTGGCCAGGCTGCGCGTGGCTGGCGAGCAAACGGTGCCTTTTGAAATTAGCCTCAATGTGCAGCCCTGTGTATTTACCAGCGACTGCTACACCTTTGCGGTGAGCGAGGTATGCACCCCGGCTACCCTCACGCTGAGCAACAATGTGCCCAGCATGGGCGTGGAGGGCTTTAGCTACAAATGGGAAATTAGCGGGCCAGACAACTTTCTCTTCATTTCTGAGGAAGAAGACCCCACTATCCCTCCCCTCGAAAGCGGAGGCGAGTACATCATCCGCTACGATGCGACGGTAGATACTGTGGGCACCGTGCTCACCCAGGCTATCATAGAAAGTGTTAACTGCAACGACCTGCTGGACGCGGGCGATATTTACTGGCTGCTCAAAGACAGCAGCGGCACGGAGTATTTCAGCACGGCGGGGCAGGAGCTCAGCAATGCGGGCAATGATACGCCCATTGTCACCAATATTCCCGAAACAGTATTGCCGCCCGGAGTATATGAGTTTCAGGTATGGGACAATGACGACTTTTTCCTCGATCCCGATGACGACGGCTGCGCCGACGGAAGGGACAATGGCGAAGCCGGGGTGGTATTCACCATTCCCCTGCCCGACTCCCTGCTGGCAGGTGATACCCTCAAGCTCACCAATCAAGGCCTGAGTGTCAGCCTGATGTTCAACCGGCCGGTTACCAACTTCAGCTGTAGCGACACCTTTCACATCTATGCGCGCCCCGAAGTGCCTCAAATTGAGATGGATGGGGATACTGTCTTGTGTGAAGGCGAATCCGTGCTGCTGAGTACGGGCGTCGTGGCCGACTCCCTGCAGTGGTTTTTCGATGGGCAAGCCCTGGAAACTGCCCACAGCAGCAGCCTGGAAGTCAGTGCTCCCGGGCTTTACTCGGTAGAAGCCATCAACCTGGGAGGGCTTTGCAGCGCGGCTTCGGCCAATATAGAGATCGAGCAGGTATTGGTGGATCCGCCCATGATAGACTTTGACAGCAACCGCACGGTGTTTGTCCTCAACGCCCAGCCCGACCTCAGCTACGAGTGGTTCGACCATGCCGGGCCTATTGGTACAGGCGACAGCCTTGAGCTGAGCACCTCCTCTGCGGTGAGGGCCCAGGCCATAGATGTCGCTTCGGGTTGCCGCTCGGCCCTCTCAGACAGCCTGGTGGCCATACTGGCCGGCCGCTTTGACGAAGCCACCCTCATCCAGTCCTGGACGGTCTATCCCAATCCCAGCCAGGGGAATTTCCGCCTCAGGGCTGAACTTCACCGGCCACAATCCGTAAAGCTACATATCAAAGACCTCTTTGGAAGAACCGTTTACAGCAAATCATATCACAGACCCGTACAGCAGATTGATGAACAAATTTCCCTGCCGCACCTGGCCCGGGGCATGTACCTCATCACCCTCGAATTTGAAGCAGGGACGGCCAGCCGAAAAGTGCTGCTGCACTGATGCAGGTTGTGTTATGCGCCAAAATATGCTATCTTTGGATCATTAATTGTTGTTAAACATCTTCTCTCTCAGGCTGTTTGACAGCTTGATTCAGACAGGTGATTTAAGTGTTGACAAGTGGCAAAGCGTACTACAAGTAATCGTCGGAAAAAATCGTCAAAAAAAAATCAGGGGGGCATCATTGCCCTGCTCAATTCCTGGATATTATTGCTACGCACCGACCCGGAGGCACAGGAAAAAGCGAAAAAAGTGAGCGCATGGACGCTCATTTTCTTTAGTGTACTGGCCTTTCTGGCCTGTCTTTCCTATTTCCATTCGGGCAATGCCGACCAGTCGGCTGTGGAAGGTGCCGGCACTGCCCAAAACCTGCTTGGCAAGTTTGGGGCCGTCATTGCCGACTTGCTGGTGCGCCGGGGCTTTGGCATTTTTGGTATTCTGCTCTCCCTCTATGGCTTGTTTGTAGGGCTGGTGATGCTGGAAGACGAATACTTCTACCTTGCCCGCAAGGCCTTTAAGTACGTGATCTTCTCCACCCTCTGGGGGTCGGTCTTTCTGGCATACATCGTGATCCTGCTCAATGCAGGCGCCGACTCCCCCACCAGCCTGTCGCTGGGAGGCGGTTTTGGCCATTTCTTCAATGAATGGATGTTTACCTACATCAACAAGGTGGGGATGGCTTTCTTCATCCTCTTCAGCATCCTCATTTTTGTGGTCGTTACGTTTAATGCAGAAGTAAAAGCCTCAAAACTGGTGGCCAAAATCAGGGAAAAAGACCTCAGCTTTAGTGGGAAGTTTCCCTTTGGCAAGCAGCTGGTCAAAAGCGGAGAGGCCGCTGCTTCGGGCAAGCAAAAGCGCAACCGTCCCATTAAAACCCGGCAGCAAGCCGAGGACAAAGAAACCAGCCCCCAAGTCCTCCCCAACGAGCAGCCTCCCCAGCTAGGAGAAGAGCTGAGCTTTGAACTCAAAGACCCCCAGGGAAAAATTGTCTTCCCCAAAAAAGACGAAGAACTGGCCTTTGAAATCAACCAGCCCGAAGGAGACAAGCCCATAATACCCGTGGAAAAGAAAGAATACGAACGCCAGGGCGAAGACAATGTGGGGGTGGTAAAGGGTGAAGAGACGGGCGAAGTAAAGCTGGAAAAGATCGTGCCTGGCCAGGACCAGGAAACCGGCCATACCGAAGAGGTGGTGGACTGGGAAGAATTTGACCCTACCAAAGAACTTTCGGATTATGAACCGCCCATGCTGGAGCTACTGGACGACCACGGCGCAGGCAAAGGGCGGGAGGTAAGCCGGGATGAACTGGTGGGCAACAAAAACAAAATCGTAGAAACCCTGGGCAATTATGGCATTGAAATCGTCAATATCAAAGCCACCATTGGCCCTACCGTTACCCTGTACGAAATTGTACCCGCACCGGGGGTGCGCATTTCCAAAATCCGCAACCTCGAAGACGACATCGCCCTTAACCTGGCGGCCCTGGGCATCCGCATCATTGCGCCCATTCCCGGCAAAGGCACCATAGGCATAGAAGTGCCCAACTCCAAGCGCGAAATCGTGTCCCTGCGCGGGGTGCTTTCTACCGAAAAGTTTTTTACCACCCGGGCAGAGCTGCCCATTGCCATTGGCCGTACCATTTCCAATGAGGTATATATAGCCGACCTCAATAAAATGCCTCACCTGCTCATAGCCGGGGCCACCGGCCAGGGTAAATCCGTGGGGCTCAATACCATCATTGCGTCTTTGCTGTACAAAAAACACCCCGCTGAGGTGAAATTTGTACTCATCGACCCCAAAAAGGTAGAAATGAGCCTTTTTCAGGTTCTGAGTAACCATTTTCTGGCCATGATGCCCAGCCAGGAAGAGCCCATCATCACTGACGTGCGGGATGCCGTCAACGTGCTCAAATGCCTGTGTATAGAAATGGACCAGCGCTACGAGCTGCTCAAAAAAGCGCGTGTGCGCAACCTCAAGGAATACAATACCAAGTTTAAAAACCGCAAGCTCAACCCTTACAAGGGACACCGGTTTATGCCCTATATCGTGCTGGTGATAGACGAACTGGCCGATATGATGATGATTGCGGGCAAAGAAGTAGAGATGCCCATTGCCAGACTGGCCCAGCTGGCCCGGGCCATAGGCATTCACCTGGTCGTGGCTACTCAGCGGCCTTCGGTCAACGTCATTACCGGCATTATCAAAGCTAATTTCCCCGCCCGTATGTCCTACCGGGTTATTTCTAAGGTGGACTCGCGCACCATCCTGGATGCCAATGGCGCCGACCAGCTCATCGGACGGGGCGACTGCCTGCTCTCTACGGGCAGCGAAATTATCAGGCTGCAAAATGCCTTCATCGATACCCCCGAAGTGGAGCGCCTGGTGGACTACATCTCCAGGCAGCGTGGGTTTCCCGAACCCTACTACCTGCCCGACGTCCCCTCTGAGGATGGCGACGCTCCCGACGATGACGAACCCTTCGAAATGGACAGCCGCTTCTCCGAAGCTGCCCGGCTCATCGTCAAGTACCAGATTGGTTCTGCTTCTCTCATTCAGAGAAAAATGAAGCTCGGTTACAACAGGGCCGGGCGCATCATTGATCAATTAGAACGCGCGAATATTGTGGGACCGCACTCGGGTAGTAAAGCACGCGACGTACTCATACAAGATGAAGCCGAACTGGAACGTTATTTGAAAACATTAATGACATAATCTATTAGTAAAACAATTGAAACGAATCAAGTTGAACAAAACCATGAAAAAATTATTCATAATTGCCCCCCTCATGCTGGCCCTTCTAATGGTGAGCTCGGGCTTTACCGTAATGCAGGATGCCAAGGCCGATAAAATCCTGCGCGATTCCAAAGCAAAGTTTGAATCGCTCAAAGACTTTTCGGCCAACTTCGTTTATTCCATCACCAATGAAGCTTCCAAAAACAAGCGATCCATCGTGAAGGAAGGCACCCTCAAAATCAAGGGCGACAAATTTGTGCTCACCCTGGATGACCAGGAAATTTATTGCGATGGCACCAACCAATGGATTTATAACAAAATGGACCAGGAAGTCAACATCCTGCCCTACGACCCGGAGGAAAGTCTCAATATTGAATCCATCTTCCAGGTTTATGAGGCCAATGGCA
Source organism: Bacteroidota bacterium (assembly GCA_003696835.1). Lineage (GTDB taxonomy): Bacteria > Bacteroidota > Bacteroidia > J057 > J057 > J057. Next base: position 2,342 of record RFHT01000514.1, on the reverse strand, counting down.
AGAGCCGCTACGAAGGAGAAGAAAAAATAGGCAACGTCAAGCACCACAGAGTCTATCTGGCCATTTCGGATCCTTCGCTCGATTACAACCAGGCCACCCTCTGGATCAGCGAAGCCACCAAACTGCCCTCCAAGGCGGTGATCAAAGACCGCAACCAAACCGTAACGGAAGTGAAATTTTCAAACGTGAAGATCAACCAAAATTTCCCCGACAGCGATTTTGTATTTGATACGGGCAAATACCCTGATGTGGAAGTATATGACGAGCGCTAAAAAGTGAACAGTTCGCCTGGGAACAGCATGCTGTTCCGGCGAAAAGCTCCCTGCAGAAAACTTTTGTAAGTTGTTAAAAAACAGCCCCTTTCGGGGCTTTTTTTTGGTTTTTATCTGCTCGAAGAAAGAAATAAATGATTGTGGAACAATTTTTGTTTATAAATTTTACACAAGAAAAGTATTTAAGCACGGATTAAACCTGAAACGGATGAAATTTTTCACCTTCATTTTCCCGTTAATGATGACAGTAGCATTGACGGGCATGCATGAACCCCTACGGGAAGACAGTCGTGCAGCCGAAATTCTCCGCACCTATGAACTCACCTTCGATGACATGCAGGACTTCCAGGCCTCTTTTATTTGGGAAATGAACGATATGCGCCGGAATATTTCCCAAAATGGCACAATATGGTATAAAAAAGGCATGTACCTCATTGACCTCAAAGAGCAGCAAATTTTTTGCGACCTCCTCCAGCAATGGATCTACATCAAAGCCGAGCAGGAAGTGTATGTGAGTGATTACAGGCCCAACGGGCAGGTGGGCCTTGAATCGGTTTTTTCGCTCCACAAATACCGCAGCCGCGCCCGCTATGACGGGCAGGAAATGGTCAATGGCCAACTGTGCCACCGCATCTTTCTCGAGCTGGATGATGCCACTGTTGACTGCCAGCAGGCCAGTCTCTGGATCGACCAGGGCAGCTACACCCTTAGGAAGGCCATTTTACTCAGCGACAGTCAAATTACCACTACCTATTTGTTTACCCACATCACCCCTAATACCGGTTTGGGGGACGAGCTGTTTCGCTTTAACCCCAATAAATACCCCGGTGTCAATGTCATACAAGAATAGGGACGATTGATCTACGAGGTCAAAAATGGAAAAAGGCGGATTCTTGCGAATTCGCCTTTTTGATTGAAACGAAGATGATAACAAATTGGGTAAGTGCTTTCCTTAGTGTATGAATGTTTGCATACAAATATGCGACATAAACTCCCGCCTGTCCATCATGGTTTTCATGGAAAGGGGGCTACTGTTTTACCCTGGGATACCGTATGCAAGCCATAGAGGCCGGAAAACTTCAGGTTTAAAGAAATTCTCTTACATTTGGGGAGCATTTGGCAGCGGTTTGCCAATTTGTTTATGGTTTAAACAAAGTCTTTATTTCAACGTGAATACTCAAAAAGTTGCACTCATTACAGGTGCAGCAGGCCATCTGGGCCAGGCTGCGTCTTCCAGATTCCTTGCTGCTGGTTATCGTGTCATCGCTACGGTTTCGCCGGGCAAGCGGCCCATGAGGGTGGAAGGCGTGCCCCGGCAGCCCGAGTGGAGCCCTGCCGACCTCTCCGACGAGCGCAGCGCCCGCACCTTGGTCAACACCGTGCTGGCTAAATACGAGCACATTGATGCGGCCCTCTTCCTGGCCGGCGGCTTTGCCATGGGCAAGCTGGCTCATACCAACAAAAAAGCCCTCATGGAGATGATCGCCCTCAACTTCGAAACAGCTTACTACACGGCCCGCCTGGTATTTGAGCACATGTGCAGGCAAGCCAGAGGTGGCAGCTTGATATTCATCGGCGCCCGCCCCGCCCTGCAGCCCCAGGCCGGCAAGGAAATGGTGGCTTATTCCCTCTCAAAATCCCTCCTCCTTCAGCTGGCTGAAATCATGAACGCCCAGGGCGAGCCCAAAGGCGTTACGGCAAGCGTCATTATTCCCAGCATCATTGATACACCCGACAACCGCAAGGCCATGCCCCATGCACGCTTTGACGACTGGGTGAAACCCGAAGAAATTGCCGAAATGATGGAAATCCTCTGTTCGGATAAAGCAAAATCCCTGCGCCAGACCGTGCTAAAAATGTATGGCAATGCCTGAAAAGGGCAGGTGGGAAGGTGCAGGATGCAGGTCGGAGCGCAGCGGAGACTCCTTTAAGGAGATGCAAGTGGCAATCCAGGTAGGTCTTAGCCACAAATTTCACTAATCAAATTCGTGCCCTTCTTCCTGCCCTGTGTGATCTAAGTGGCTCATCAACCCATCCCAAACTTTGCCCCAACTGGCTTCGTGCCCTGTG
>RFHT01000513.1 GCA_003696835.1 Bacteroidota bacterium | reverse complement strand
TAAATGCCGCCATCGCCCCAGGTGTGCAGGCATTTGGCCTTGTGGTCGTGTCCCTCGTATTCGAAGTAGAAACTCAGCCCATTGCGGTTGGTTTCTTTGACCAGCAGGTGGAAGTCGTACTCAAAGGTAAAGGCCTGGTTGAGGGCATCATAAGCCTTGTGCAGGTTGCCATACTCATCGTAGGCATAGCGCATGATGGGGAAGGTCTGCCCTTCCTCGTCGGGATGGGGCGCATGAATGGCCGTGATACGGCCCCGGGCATCGGTATCAAAGCTCAGCACCCGATGGGCGCTATCGGTGATTTGCTGCAAATGCCCCTGGCGGTTGTATTGGAAGTCGATGTGAAAATCGGGACCATTCTCAATGCGTTCCAGCGGATGAATACCTTCAGGGGTGGGGGTTGGACGAAAACGATAATACAGCCGGTCCGCATCGCGAAGGTAATAGCCGGTTTCATCCCGGTACAGGCCCAGGCGTTCCTGCCGGCTGAAAGACTCCTCCCCCACTTCCAGCATGGGGAAGGCCACGGGCCGGCCATCTGCCATGCGAACTGCCACCACCTGCGCTTCCTCATCAAAACTGAGGGCCAGGTCGTAGTTGTGGTGCCAGCCGTGCCCGAGAGGGCCTTCATACACAGAAGTGGAGTACCACACGCGTTCCCATTTGAAGGGAATGGGGCCAGGCAATTCAAAGTCGATTTGCTCGGTAAAGACTTTGCCCGAGGCAATGTCCACGGGGTGGCCGGTGACGGAGCAGATCTTCCGGTGAACCTTATTCTGAATATTGGGCGGAATGCCCAGCTTTTTCATGACTTTACTGGCGGCAGCATGAGCTTTGTCTGAAGCCTTCTTCACCATCTTCTTCACCGCCTTCAACTTCTTCAACTTCTTCATCGCCTTGCCCAGCGCTGCCATGCCCAGCTTCATGCCCAGGGCCATGAGCGAAATGGTGGGCGGGCCGCCTACCAGCACCGGCGGGCCGGCCGGAATGGAGAGCACCACCGAGGTGGGCAATACCATGCTTTTGGTGCCGCCTTTCTTCTTGGCCCGGGGGGGTGGCGGCATGCCGATGTCGTTGCAGGTGAGCACGGGCAGGCCCATGTAGGTGAAGGCGTCGCCATCCACTTCCACGGTGGCAGAACCCATGAACATTTCGCCCTCGTTGGCCGGAGGTTTCTGGAAGGGGCCGCCTATCGGAATGTGGGGCGGAACGGCTTTACAACCCGTACCCGCCTGCGCACGCGGCATGCCGTTGACCATGACAGTGGCCCCTTTGATGGGCACCAGGTCCATGGGATCGATCACCATGCCCACAAAAGGGTGCGGAATGGGCGTGGGCACCGGCCCGCCCGGTGTGGGAATCAGGATGATGTGTATGTCCACCCCCATCACGGGGTCCATCATTTTAACGGCTGGTATCATGATGCTATGTTGATGTCTGTTTTCATGCTTATGTTGTGCGCTGTTCGGAGACATGGCAGGCCATGTCTCTGCGCTGTTCGGCGACCTGGCAGGCCATGTCTCTACGCTGTTCGGAGACATGGCAGGCCATGTCTCTACGCTGTTCGGCGACCTGGCAGGCCATGTCTCTGCTAATCATTCCCCAAAAACACCCTGAAAGGCAAGATGCCTGTGGACCTGCTTTCCAGTATGGTTTTGAGCTCCTCGCAGTCGTCGGGGCTGAGGGCTCCCTCATGGCCGGGCGTGAGCACTACGTCCAGGGTGCGTATCAGCCCCTGCGTGGGGCTGTCGCCCACGCTTACTCCTTTGCGCACCTCCACCTGCTTCAGCCTGCTGCCCAGTACCGAAAAACACACCGCCCGCACGTCGGCGGGGCTCACAATGCGCCCGCGGCTGAGCAGGGCATCGCGGTAGGCGTGCAGGCTTTCCTTGGGGTCCAGGGGGTCGCGCCCGCCCTGCGACCTGGACACCAGCATCACGCCCCCACGGGGGAAGTCGGCTCCGCGGTAAGCCGTAAACACCGTGCCCGTGGGCAGATTGTTGGCCGCTGCTCCGTAGGTGTCCCAAAAAGCCACGCGCACATTCTCCCCGGCACGGCCCGGCCGTATCACCAGGTAGGTGATGGATTCCTTGTTGGCCTTTTCGGGGTCAATTTTTCGCTCCAGACGCGAAATGATCTGGTTGAGCGACTTGATGTCGGAAGCCAGCACATCATAGCCCAACGCCTTGAAGGCCGCACTTTCATCGCGCAGCAGGTCAAACACGTAGTCCAGCATGGCAGCGGCATCCCGCACGTCGTAGCGGGCCGTGCCGCCCTGGCGCAGGCTGTAGGTGTTTTTTTGTCCCTCGCGCAAATGAATAGAAGGCGTGGGCGCCAGCGCCTGACCGTGGTCGTTTTCCACCTCTTTGATGGAAAAAAAGAAGGCATCGGTTTCCAGCGGCACAATGTTGATGTGCTGCTGCAAGCGATACGGGAAGGTATGCAAACGGCGATTCATCACCGGAAAACAATTCAGCTCAATAAAGGCATGCTCAAAAGCCGCAATGGGAAAGACCTCGGGAAAGGTGCATTTGATCCAGATGCAGTCCGGCGGAAACTGCGCCAGCTCCTCCGGGCTGAAAGCCTGCGCAAACTCTTCGGGAAAGGCCCGCCCGGCTTCATCGGGCTTCAGGGCATTTTGAGGGTCCTCGAGGGTGAGGAAATACGGCAGGTAGCGGTTGAGTATGTGCATTTCGGCTTTGTGCAGCACATCAAACTCCTGCTCAAGGCTGGGCTGGGCTTCGGCAGCTTCCCACCCAAAGCCCAGTTGCACGTCCAGCAGCTGCTTGCCCCACTGCCATTCGGTGGCGGGCAGCAGCCGCAGGTAGCGCTGCCGGTCTATTTCCGACTCAATTTTCCAGTCGAAAAAGAAGCGCAGCCCGTGCAGGGAAGTCAGCTCCCTGTCGGCTTTGATACCCATATAGAGGCTGGTGCTTTTCAGAGGCAGAGGCCCCGACCCCCTCAATACTTCGGGCTTGTCCAGCCCCACCTTTTCGCGCAGGCTGTTGTCAATGACAAAATGCGTAATGGCAGCCCCGTGCAGGGGAAACTCCTTCACAGGCGAAAAAAACAGTTCCTTATGTTGGTCGTCCTGCTTTTTTACGAAATAAAACTGCGCTTCCCTGTCCACCCGGTGCTGGGGCTCTACTGGCCGGGCATACATGATGGCATGTGCCGGTATGGGGCCTTTGGCCACATCGGGCGTCAGCAGTTGGGCCACGCGGCGAAGCACCCGCGACTGGGAGGAGGCTATTTCGTCGTAAATCTTTTTCAGCTCAGTGGCACAGGCGCCCATGAGCAGCTCCACCAGGGGGTCAAAACCCTCCATGGCCGTGCCCTGCTGCTGCCAGATCCTGGCCGCCTCCTGCTTCATGCGGGCCTTGATGTTTTCCTTGGTATAGCGTTTTTTTCCTCCGGGTATGGCCATGATGTTTTGTAGTTTTTGTGGGGGAGAAAGGGAAATGCCAATTTTCCCGCTGCCTCCGCCCTAATCCAGCGAAATGGGGCTCAGGAAAAGCGTTTCCTGATGCTGAAAAGGCTCATCCGTTTCACGCAATTTGGCCTGTATATCTATGCTGATGCGCTTCTTGATGCGCCTCACCTTGCGGTCTTCCGGGTGGGTGAAGGGCTGTTCAGCAATTTTTACCGTCACCTTGATGCGGTCCAGGCGGGGCTCGTGAGTTTGCAGCGAGTCCTCAATGGAACGCTTGAGTTCATCTTTCCAGGTGTTGACCTTAGGCAGCATTTCGAAGTCCTGCTCCCAGATGCTGCAGCCGTAGGTGGGGTCATAGCGGTATTCATCAAAATGCGTCATCAGGATGAGCAAAATGTGCTGCTTGACCGAAGTTTCCAGCCTGACAGTGGGCAGGGGCTGCTTGTTGAGCAGGCGGCCAAAGGGCACGGGCAAACTGTAATAACGGTCTTTCATCACATCATCAGTTGAGTTTTATCATGGAGCCCTGCACCGAGGTGATGCCCGAGGATTTGACATTGGTCATGGCCTGGCCCTCCACGTCCATGTTGGCGTTGGCGCTGATTTTACCATTGGCAGTGGCACTGAGCTCCAGGTTGGCACCGGCGCTGATTTTGGCGTTGGTGCCGGCCGTGAGTTCAAAGTCGGTACCGGAAGAAACCGCCATTTTGGCGCCGCTGTCCAGGGTGTAGTCCGTACCTGCAGCAATGGCGGTGGTCTTGCTGGAGTTCACTTCCAGGTCCTCGCAGTTCACCGATATTTTTTTGGTCACATTGATGCTCATGTCATTGGCCGTGAGCGACATGGACTTGTCGGCCGAGATGCTGATGTTGCCCACCGATTTGATGGTAATGGAGCCATCGCCGGAGAGGGAGAGGGTGATTTCGTTTTTCGAATCGGGATTGATGATCTTGATTTCCTCCTCTCCTCCTTTATCAGTGAGGCGTATTTCGTTGCCACTGGCCGTTTTCAGGGCCTTGACGTAGTTGTCGGGGTCCTGCCAGTTGTCGGCCGGTTTGGCATTGCTGTGATACACACAGCCATTGACGAAGGGGGCATCGGGGCTTCCTTCGATGAAGTCCACAATCACCTCATCCCCCACTTCGGGCATAAAGAAGAAGCCATTTTTGCCGCCACCATGGGGCATCACGCAGCGTATCCAGGGCGTCATTTCGGGGTCTTCCTGCCAGTAAAACTGCACCCGCAGCCTGCCGAGCTTTTCGGGGTCGTGGTTTTCTTTTACCACGGCCGTCTGAGGTTCGGAAAAAGGCTGCTTGATGTGGGGGTTTTTGGGCGGCATGGCCACCGAAGCCGGTATGGCCACAAACTGGTTTTGGTAGTTGCCGTCGCCGTCAATGCGGTGAGTGGCTTCAATGACGAGGTATTCCTTGTAATCTTCGGTAGCCTGGTTGAGGATGTCGCCCCAGGAGGCCGAGATGTTGAGGGTGGCGCCAATTTTTACACCTATGTTGTCGCTGACCCCCCGCAGATGCACAAACTCATTGGCCTGGTAGGACTTTCTGCGTTTGGCCATGTCGTCCAGCTCACTTTTTTCCGTTACCGGTATGCGCACCTGGTGCAGGGGCTCCTGGTTATACACATCCTCGGAAGATTTGAGCAAAAAATCGCCAAAGGGGTTGAGGCCATCTACTTTGGCACTGCTGCCCTGGCTGTCGTAGGTTTCGTCTTTGAGGTAGTCGTGTGCTTTCAGTTTAAACTTTACCGGAGCGAGTTTCAGCCCTATGTCGAAGCTCACCAGGTCCTTGCCCAGCACCATGTCGGCCTTGGCACTGCCTTCGGGTTTGGCAAAGTTGAGCTGGGTGCCGTCATAGTAAAACCATTCCCCGTAGCGGGCAGCCATGCGGCTGAGAAAGTGATAATTCGTCTCATTGTGCTGTACCACGTAGGGGATTTGCACGCTGGCGGGTTTTACATTGGTTTTGAGCAAATTTTTGGGGTAATCGTTCAACACCTGCTCGGCCACCTGCTTGAGGTCTTTTTCGGAAAAAGAGCGGGTATTGATGCCGTCTTCCAGCATGATGGTGGGGCTTTGGCCACGCAGAATGACTTCATTGGTGGCACCGTGGAAGCGCGACATGCTGATTTCGGTGATTATGCCCCTGAAGAAGTTGTCGTCGGACTGGGAGTCGGCCAGCGATTTGAGCCCGATTTTCAGGGGTTTCCCAATAATTTTTTCGCTGGTTTCGGCAAAAGAGCTCCCGTCTCCTGTAAAGGCCCGCATGGGCAGGCGAATCTCAAAACTATGATGCCAGTTGGCATACTGGAGAATCACCAGCTGGGAAAAAGGAGACAATACGCGCCCACCTTCTTCCAATTCTATCTGAACTTGTGCTTTTTTGGCCACAGCATTTTCATTTTAAGTGCAAAAAACAACCTTCGAACAGCGCCCCCGGAGCCGGGCTCCGGGGGGATTCGGTTAGGTTAAAAGGTGCAAGTCTTCAGACTGCAACGGGTGCTACTAGCTCGGCCAGTCGTTTTCGTGGGTAGCGCCTCCCATGGAAATTTTCTTGGCAGAAAACACCAGGCTTTCAGTCATGGGGTTGTCCCCAATGGCATCTACCGACTCGGCAAAGCTCACCAGGTATGCGTCTTCAAATTCGAGCTCCTTCATAGAAGCCTCTTCGTCGCGCTTGTAGAAGGTAACCTTGCCACTCTTGAGGGCATAAGGGTCACAAATCCACTCAAAAAAGGAGGTGTCGTCCGAGGATTCAACCTCCAGATGGATGGTGCCACCGCGCACGTCGGAAGAGGGGCGGCCTGAGAAATCCGTATCGCGCTGCAGCGAATAGTTGCAATGCAACACACGATATTCGTTTCCGTCAACGTCAAGAATTGCTTTAAATGACATAACTACACAAAGTTTATGGTGAATAAAAAAATGAAAATATGCTTTCATACCGGGTCGGCTATATGCATAGCGCGGCCGGGTTCATGCAGGCAATATACGGCCACAGCCGCATAGCCACCTGCTGAACGGGATCGTGTAATTTCAAATCTGGTTTAAACGAGCAAGTATATTAAGCTTTCCTTAGTTTTGTTCGTACTCGGTATTCCATTCGGGCGAATCGGGGTCGTCGCCTTTCTGGCCGTCCAGCTTCATGACGAAGGTTTTGGCCGGGAAGTAAGGCGAAATGTGGATGTCGAGGAAAATGCGGTCTTTCTGCTTGGGGTCCTGCTCAAAGCGCAGGATCTTAAATTTCTGTATCAGGTTGTTGGGCCCCGAAATGCTGTCGAGAAATTTGACAATTTGCTGGCGAATGTCTCTTTTGGTATTGGCATTGAAGTTTTCAAATGCCCGGCGGTTGAGAAAGTCCACCAGTACCTTGGACACCCAGTCAAATACCCGCACCACCGAGTAGGTTTGCAAGCCAATGTTGTCGCCATTGAAGAGGGTTTTGGCCGAAAAGGCCATCACCTTGCCATACTCATTGACCATGGGCACCAGGCCCATTTTTTCCAGGCTGGAGATTTCGCTTTTTTTCAGCGGAAACTTCACGCCCTCCACTTCGTTGATGCCGCCGTGCTTTTTACCGGCCGTAACCTGCGACATGAGGGTTTTGTAAATTTTGCCGGCCAGGGCGGCAGAAGGCGGCACGTGCAGTTCTTCCTCCTCGCCCAGCTCTTCGTATTTCTGGCGGCCCACCAGCCAGTTGCAGGTCATGATCACATTGGAGCGATACACATCCCCGCCCGAAAGGTTGGCTGCCTGAAACATGTCCATCACATCGTCGGGGCTGTCGAGGTTGCGAAAGTCGGTGAGCATCATCACCTTGTGGTTGTGGGCAATCTTGGCCCATTTTTCCAGCACCGCATTAGACTTCAAAAAGCCGGGTACCACCAGCATGGAGTAGTTGTCGCGCAGGTCCAGGCGGTCGTAGGCCTGCTTAAACTCCTGCTCTACGGCATCGATGAAGGTGGTCACGTCCAGGTCGGTGAGCTGCTCGGGAGCCGCATTCATAATGGACACGTTTTTTACTTTGTCCTGCTCCGTATTGCGGAAAAACAAAGCCACCGTGCGGTAAGAGCGCTCGAGGTTTTTGGTCGCTTCTATGGCTTTGGAAAGGTTTTTATTGAGAATTTCGTCGGCGGCTTTGGAGCGCTCCTCACACTGCTCCATCATGGTGGCCAGGTCGTCGGAGCCAGAGAGCAGCTCGTGCCACAGCTCGAGCCGGCGTTTGAGGGCCTTGCGGTCTTCCTTATACTGGTCTTCGGTCAGGAAAATCTCCTTGCGCGCCCGCTTTTTGGGGTTGAGGTTTTCAACGCCCTTTACGGTGGTTTCTATGATGTCAAAGCCGCCAAATTTATTGAGCTTTTCCGATTGCTCTTTCAGCTGCTGGCCGGCTTCTTTTAGTTTTTCCCGAAGTTGTTGTTGTTGTTCTAATTCAGCCATGAGGACTTGGGATTTTGGGTTACGAGTTACGAGTTACGAGTTTCGAGTTACGAGTTTCGAGTTTCTGGTAGTGTGGGTTGGATTTGGAAAATGTACCGTTGAGCTGGCGCTGTACCGGGCCTTCTGTGTATTAGTATCACAACAGAAGAAATGGTTTATGGCCCATGCACATTTTTTTACACCCGGAACAAAAAAACCGGGCTGCCAGCTCCCTGGCTAGGATTCAGTCGCTTCAATTTCCAGTATCATACTTTGCAGTGCTGCCAGGTACGCGGCCTTGGCATCGGGATCAGCCAGCATTTTTTGCAGGATTTTGTTCGAACGCAGAAACTTGATAAACTGCTGGTAGTTCTCCTGCTGCATTTGCAGGTCCTGCAAAAAAGCGCTCTGGGCGATGATGCCTTTTTTTCCAAAATCTCCCAGATTTTTGAACTTGAGGGTTTCTTCCACTTCGCCCCCTTCCGCATCTTCAAAAGCTACCTCCAGTTCGGGTTGGTAATGTTCAAACACCTCTTCTACGGTTTTGAGCCCTTCTACAATTTCGGGCTTCACCGGTGCGTCGGCGGTGAGCTGCTCCACGAGCAGGGTCCGGTTCTGAGGAATATCAGCAATCGCTTCGCTTGCTTCGGTGGGGCGTACTTGCCCGCCTATACCTCTGTCGTCAAATGCCATAATAAGTTAAGTTTAATGTATGTGGCTAAAACATGATAATCTACATTTTTTTTCTATCTTTGGCAAGCCTGCTGGCCTCAATGGCTGATTTCGTACTGAATTTCGCCGGCCTCATCCAGGCTAACCGCTATCTTTGATCCCCGCTGCACTTCCCCAGAGATAATCATCTTGGAGATGGGCCTCCTGAGCCGGTTGCGGATCACCCCCAGCAGGGGCCTTGCGCCGTATTTGGGCGTAAATCCTTCGCCTGCCAGTTTTTCTCTGGCTTCATCGGTAATCTCGAGCTGAATGCCTTGTTTATCCAGTAGCTGGAGCAATCCCTTCAGATGTATGTCAAATATCCGAACGATGATCTCCTGGGTAATTGGGGAAAAGGGCACGACTTCTGTAACGCGGCCCAGAAATTCAGGGCGGAAATAGTTGCCCATGATGTCTCTGAGCTTGTCGGCAGGCGGTATCTGGCCTGCATTGAATTGTTCAACTATCCAGTCGCTGCCAATATTGGACGTGAAAAGAATAATCGCATTGGAAAAATCTCCTTCTTTGCCGAGCTTGTCGTGTAATTTGCCTTCATCCAATATTTGCAGAAAAATGTCGAAAACGGATGAATGTGCTTTTTCAATTTCGTCGAACAATACTACTGCGTACGGCTGCTGGCGTATTTTGTT
>RFHT01000512.1 GCA_003696835.1 Bacteroidota bacterium | reverse complement strand
TCCAGCGTGAGGGGAGACTCAGGCTTATATGTTGGTTTCTTTTCCATGTTGACTATCATCATCAAGTGGACTTAAAGTAATCTCCAAAGTCATTGCCCAAATGCTCCCGTAATTTTCTTCGCGCCCGTTCTATGGCCGCATATACTTTGTCTTTTTTGAGTTGATACAAGGCCTCTTCCGTCAGGTCGTTGTCTGCTTTGATGCCCAGCTCAGCCGGGTCGATCACCCTGGCTATTTCGCCTGATTTCATTTCCTGCAGGTAGAGTTTCATGCAGGCGTATTCCATGGCTGAAAGTACATTTTTTTGGCGAAGCTCGAGCAACTTTTCCTGACTCAGGGGGTTATCCAGCCCAAAATGGTAGCGGTTTTCTTCTGAGTGGGCTTCTTTAGGTGGATGCTCTTTTTGGTATCGTTCCCGCACCTTGTGTTTGTCCCAGTCGTCCTTGTGCATGTTTTTGACTACCGTCAATAGAAACGCCTGAAAGTTGTCTGCTTCTTTGTCTTTGAGCTTTTTCACCAGTTTTTCGTACAGGCGGTGGCAAAAGTCCACCACCTTGTCCATGTCTTTCAAATACCGCATGCTGAGCCCGATAATGGGCGCCTTGTGGCGTTGCAGCAGCAGACAAATCAGTAGCTGGTTGCCGGTTTTTTGGTATCGGGCAACCAATTCTTCATCTGGCTCCTTGTGCCAATCGTGCGGGTACCTGGCCGCATCGAAGAAAAACTTACTTCTTGCAGCTTCAGGTTGACGCTTTTTTCCTATAAGGTGGTTCAGGCCTGACATATATGGTAGTTGCTTCCAGATGCAATCACTAGCTAAACGGTCAATAAAATAAAATTCCACTTTCGAAGCAACATTTTTTTATTGGAAGATGACCTATCCCCCCCAAACAATCAGCGAAAATCAGTCCCACCAGGAAGTTCATGATGGGAGTTCATGCCGTCAAAAAGGGAAGCACAGATTTTTTTATGATTTTCATCCCGATAAATCGGGACAGATTATTCCCCCAATAAATTTGCCCCAACTAGCCTTCGTGTTTCTCTTCGTGTCCTGTGTGTTCTTCGTGGCTAAACTATCAAGATGCAGGATGCAGGATGCAGGATATCCTTGGCAATCCCTGTCACCTGTCCCCTGCATCTCCTTAAAGGAGTTTCCGCTGCGCTCCAACCTGTCATCGCCTATGGGACTTCCGCTTCGCTCCAGTACCTTAAAGGCATCTTCGACCTGCCACCTGCATCCTGCATCCTGCTTACCCCCCTATGGTGGACATGGACTCCGAAGCAGGCTTGTGGGCCTGGCGGCCTTTTTCAGCTTCAAAGCCGTCTTTGGCGCGGGAGCTAAAAGCCCTGAGCAGGGCATTGCGTATAAGTTCATCGGTGCTGCCATTGCGCAACATAGCGCGAAGGTCCAGCACCCCCTGGTCGTACAGGCAGGTTTTGAGCATGCCCACGGGGGTGAGGCGTATGCGGTTGCAGCTTCCGCAGAAGGTGCGGCTGAAAGCGGGGATAATGCCCACCGTGCCCAGGTGGCCGGGAATGCCGTAATTGTTGGAGGTGGAATGCGGCCCGTCGGGGAGTTTGTACATGTCGGGGAAGGCGGCCTGCAGTTGCGCCAGAATCCTGCGGTGGTTCCAGCGGTGGCCACTGGCGGGCTTGCCGGCCCCATTGAAAGGCATTTCCTCAATGAAGCGCACCCCTACGGGGTGGCGGGCCGTAAAGGCTGCCAGCGGTACGAGGTCCTCCGTGTTTTGACCTTCCATCACCACCGCATTGATTTTGGTGGGAATGCCGGCCTCTATCAGGGCATGCAGGCAATCGAGTACTTTGGGCAGTTCGTCGCGGCGGGTAATGCGGGCAAAGCGCTGGCGGTCGAGGGTGTCCAGGCTGAGGTTGACCGAAGAAATGGGCAGGGCTTTGAGTTGGGGAATAAAGGCCTGGGTGAGCACCCCATTGGTGGTGATGTTGAGCGCCTCTATTCCTTCCATGGCCCGAACGCGGCGCAGGAAGTCCATCAATCCTTTGCGCACAAAGGGCTCGCCCCCGGTGATGCGCACCTTGCTGATGCCCATAGGCAACAGTATGCGCAGCAGGCGCTCCATTTCCTCATAGCTCAGCAGTTCCTTTCGGCCTACGTACTGTATGCCCTGTGCGGGCATGCAGTAAAAGCAGCGCAAATTGCAGCGGTCGGTTACGGCCAGCCGCAGGTAGCTGAGGGGACGGCCGTGGTTGTCGTACAATACAAGTTTTTCCTTCATCTTTGCCGCATTCCTTTTGGTTCGTGGCAGGTAAAGCTACAAAAAGTTCCCTTATCTTTTGTTATTTTTGCACCTGGCCGTACCAGCTTTCACCTAAATTGCCTTTTGCGCTATGTTGAATTTTCGCACGCCCATCCAGCTCCCCGCTGCCCCTTTTCGCTTTGGGTATGAGGATGAAATTCTCACCATGGGCTCCTGCTTTGCCCAGCGCATGGGCGAGCGTCTGCAGGCTGCAAAGTTTCGCACCCACACCAACCCGCTGGGGATTGTGTACAACCCCATCTCCATGGCCAGGCTGCTGAATATGCTGCGTGAGGGCGGGGTGATACCGGAAATACGCCTTTCTCCCCACCAGCTGTGGCATTCCTTTGATTTGCACAGCCAGTTCAGCCATGTGGACAAGCAGGTGCTGAAGCAGCGCATAGATGAGGCCTTTGCCCGCACGGGGGAGGCGCTCAGGCGCGCCAGCCTGCTCATGCTCACCTTTGGTACGGCTTATGTGTATGTGCGCCGCGACCGGGGCGAGATTGTGACCAACTGCCACCGCTACCCGGCCGATTTTTTTCACAAAAAACTACTGCACAACAGCCGCATTTTCCGGGCTTTCCAGCCCTTGTTTCAGGCCCTGTTTGAAGCCAACCCCCGCCTCCGGGTCATCCTTACAGTGAGCCCCGTGCGCCACATCAAGGAGGGCCTGCCCAACAACAACCTCAGCAAGAGCGTGCTGCGCATCGCCTGCCAGGAGCTGGCCGATGCCTTCGGGCAAGTGGATTACTTCCCCGCATTTGAGGTCATGATGGACGACCTGCGCGACTATCGCTTTTATCAGGACGATCTCATTCACCCCACTCCCTTTGCCGAAACCTACATCTGGGAGCTCTTTACCGCCCACTACCTGCAGCCCGGCAGCCAGCAACTGCTCAAACGCTGGGGGGAGATACAGCAAGGGCTGGCCCACCGCCCCCTGCGGCCTGGATCGCCTGAGCACCGGAAGTTTCTCCGTTCTCTGCTCAAAAAAATACAGGCCCTGCCCCCCCAACTGGATTGCCGGGCCGAGCTGGAGGCATTGCAGCAGCAGCTGGGCTAGAAAAGAGTGGGCTTCCGTTTCCAAAATATTCCCTTTCTTTGTAACATAAAGCAAGCACCATGCGCATCGCCATCATACTGGGCAGCGTACGCCAGGGCCGCCAAACCGACCAGGCCTGCCGCTACCTGCTGCAAGAGCTCCGAAAGCAGGAGGCCGAAACCCGGCTGCTGGACCTGGCCGATTACGAATTGCCCATATACAAAGAAAGCTGGGAGGAGCAGGCCCAACCCCAGCAGGCATTGGCCAGCTTTGGGCAGGCGCTGGCAGAGGCCGACGCCCTCATACTGGCTTCGCCCGAATACCACGGCAGCTATACCGGGGTGCTCAAAAATGCGCTTGACCACTACTGGAAAGAGTTTTACCGCAAGCCCATAGGCGTCATGGCTACGGGCTCGGGCAGGTTTGGCGGGCTCAATGCGTCCACCCACTTGCAGCAACTGGTACTTTCCCTGGGGGCTTTTCCCATGCCCTTCAAGCTACTGGTGCCCTATGTAAACGAAGCCTTTGATGAGCAGGATCAGCCCCTTTCTGAAGCCCTCATTGGCAATATCCAACGCTTTATTGAGGAGTTTTTGTGGTTTGCACGCGCCATTGTGCAGGCCAGGCAGGCGGGTAGTCCACAGCCCTAGCTTTCAGCTCAGTACCATTGCCCGCGTCTCCAGGGTTCAATTTCGTGGCGGGGGTATTTCCGTATAAACAGTTGCTCAATTTTTTCGTGATACTTCCTGTCGAGAAACAGGCGGTGCAGCAGCATGCCCGCCAGAAAGCCCCCTATGTGGGCCCAAAAGGCCACGCCGCCCATATTGGTGGGGGCCGCGAGGTTTTGCCAGCCACTGGTCAGCTGTATGAAAAACCACATCGCCAGGTAGAAAAAGGCAGAAATTTCGAAGAAAAAGGGAATAAACAGCAGGGGAATGAGCATGATGATGCGGCTTTTGGGAAAAAGCAGCATATAGGCCCCCATTACCCCCGAAATGGCCCCGGAAGCCCCAATAGATGGGATGGTACT